>JBJEUZ010000177.1:0-7945 GCA_051884095.1 Candidatus Coproplasma sp. | reverse complement strand
GGGAATATAGTATTCTATTATTCTTCCGCGGAGGCGACGGATAAGTTAAAGCTGTACTGCTCTAACAATACGACGAAGCTCAAGGATACCGAGTGGTTTGCAACCTACCGAAAGACGCCTTCAAGCTGGCAAGCGTGACGCATGACAAGCGTGACGCTTGACCCGGGTATCTTAATTGCTTCCGCACTTGATTGACAAATCACAAATCAAACGGGGCGTGACGCTTGACCCGGGTATCTTAATTGCTTCCGCACTTGATTTAAAAAATCACAAATCAAACGTAAAGCCGCCGTTGCGATTTTTCGCAACGGCGGCAATAGTTTTTTATTTTTTCAAATCTGACGTTAGGTATCTCAATCGAGTAGCAACGCGATTAAAATTCCAGATTAATAGTCGCTATTACTTGGCAACCTTTTTCAACAGCTCGTCAACGGCAGCCTGCATCTTCTTGAGCGCGACTTCTGCGTCATCCTTGTTGTTTGCCTTAACCGAATAGTAAATCTTCAGCTTGGGCTCGGTGCCGCTGGGACGAACGCAGATGAAACTTCCGTTCTCAAGCTCGTAATATACGCAGTTGGTCTTGGGCGAGCCTATGGGGGAGGTTTCGCCCGTAGCAAGGTCGGTCTTTATATCCTTCGAATAGTCGCGGATAGAGGCTACCTCGTAAATGTCGAATTTCTTCACGGGCGAGGTCTTGAGCGCGTCGACTACGGCGTTCATTTCCTTCATTGCGTTCAGACCCTTGTACTGAATGGATACGTTGCAGTCCAGAACGTAGCCGTGTTTCTGGTAAATTGCGTTGAGTCTGTCGAATACGGTCGTTCCCTTGTAGGTGTAATAGCATACCATCTCGGCGCACAGCATTGACGCAACTACAGCGTCCTTATCGCGCGCGTGGGTGCCGCGCAGATATCCGCAGCTCTCTTCAAAGCCGAATACGTAGGTGTGGGAGTGGTCCTTTTCCCAAAGTTTAATCTTTTCGCCGATAAACTTGAAGCCTACGGGCACTTCAAACAGCTCTACGCCGAAGCTCTGGCAGATTGCCTTAGCCATACCGGTGGTAACGAAGGATTTAACAACCGCCGCGTTTGCAGGCAGTGCGTTGTCCTCCTTAAGTCTGGTGAGTATGTAGTCCAAAAGCAGTATACCTACCTGGTTGCCCGAAAGCGCTTCGAATTCGCCCTTGTCGTTCTTAACGGCAACGCCCAGTCTGTCGGAGTCGGGGTCGGTGCCGAAAACTACGGTTGCGCCGATTTTGTTTGCAAGCGCAATACCCATTGAAAGGGTTTCCTTATATTCGGGGTTAGGTACCTGAACGGTGGAAAATTCGGGATCTCTGCCTGCCTGTTCTTCTACAACCGTGGCGTTGATGCCTATCTTTTTAAGTATTGTGGTAACAGGGATATAACCCGAGCCGTGTACGGGAGTATATACAAGTTTTAAGTCCTTTCCGCATGCCTTGACGGCCTTTTTGGAAAGAGTGAGTTTTTGAAGCTCTTTATAGTACTTTTTGTCAACCTTGTTGGGAACGGGCTTGATGTATTTTTTAACCTGTTCTTGAGTGGGAACGGGCGCGCCGAGGTAGTCGGTAATCTTGCTTATGCTGTCCACCACGATTTTGGTATCTTCAGGGCTCATCTGAGCGCCGTCCTCGCCGTAAACCTTGTAGCCGTTGTACTGCTTGGGATTGTGCGAAGCGGTAACCATAATACCGGCTATGGTCTTAAGCTCGCGAACCGCAAACGAAAGCATGGGTACTGGATGATAGGTTGAATAGAGGTACGCATAAATGTTGTTTGCGGCAAGCACTCTTGCAGCCGCGTTGGCAAATTCGTCAGACTTAAGGCGCGTATCGTAAGATATCGCAACGCCGCGCTCCATAGCTTCCGCGCCCAGGCTCTTGATAAACTGAGCAAGTCCCTGCGTAGCGCGCATGACAGTATAGATATTCATCTTGTTCGTGCCGTAGCCGATAATGCCGCGCATGCCTGCGGTGCCGAATTCAAGTTCCGCGCCGAAGCTGTATTCAATCTCTTCTTCGTTTCCCGCAATCTCTGCAAGCTGCTTTTTGCCCTCTTCGCAAAGTCTGGCGTCGTCCAGCCAGCTTTGGTAAGCTGCTTTATAGTCCATAAAATCTCCCCCAAAAATTTAATTTTTGCGCTAAGCGCCGTTTGTTTTTTTGCGCTATACGCTATTTTATCTTTTACATTATACAAAAAAATCCCCGCCTTGTAAAGGGGGGATTAAAAAATATTTTTAAAGGTTTTCAATTTTTATTGATTTTTCGGTCGGTTTTCAGTCGTCAATGCCCCTGAAGAACTGTTCGCGGGTCAAAACTTGCTCCTTTTCGGGTTTGACTACGGTGTTCTTGTCGATAAAGTATTTAACCTCGTTGTTGTCGCAGTAGTTGACGAACTCGAAGGAAATCAGAATAAGATAGCTTGAGGGAATTGTTATTAAAAGTCCCGCGCCGAAGGTCAGCAGAATTGCCGCAACGTTTAAAGCCAGCACGCACAGAACCAGTACTATAAAGTTGGAAAGCGCGCTTACGAAATTTTTATTGCCCGACTTTCCGTATGCAAAGCAGTATGCAAGCGACTGACGGTTGTTCTTCTTGCCGTAAATCAGCGAGGGCAGCCAATCGCAGGTGAAGGTCATCTTAATTGCAATCAGCAGTATAATTACCGTTACGAACAGAAAAATCTGAGTGAGAAGGGGCAGGAAGCCCAATCCTAAAAAGAACAGAGCCCACATAGCCGCCACGCACAGAGCGTCGAAAATTATCGAAAGGGGCACGTAAATAAGGTTATAAAGGCTCGCGTTGCCCAGGTTCTTTATCAGCGTGCCGATAAAGGGCGAATTTGCGTGCAGCGCCATCTTATCGTTGACCATTGCTCCAAGCGTGTAGTTGCCCAGCCCCAAAAAGAACCGCTGTATAAAGTATACGACTACTATCACCGCAACGCCGCCGATAATTTCTCCCAGCTTGGTCGTGAACAGCTCGCCCAGCGTGCCGAAAGCCGCAATAATCTCCAGCCAGGCTTCGTGAATGGCGGTGAAATCCAGCGCGCTCAAGCCCGAAAGAAAGTTGGTTACGGCGTCGCTCATTGCCTTGAACTGCGTGGTGTCCATAACGCGGTGAAGCAGGGGAGTGACCACGGCGGCTATAAGGCAGAATGAAATCAGACTTACGATGACCCTGTACAGAAGAAGTTTATAGGTTGATGAGAAGTTGTCCACAAACACGTGGAAGGTATGCTTGAATTTCATGAAAGCCCCCAAAAATTTGCCGACGGCAACGCGTAAAGCCCTGCGCGGCGGTATTTAATACGGCGCAAAAGCGCGCGTCAATATTTTTTCAAATCTTCGCGTTCGATGCCCTCTCTGTCGACGTAGACGAGATAGCAGGCGGTCGAAACGTAGACGAACGCAAAACCGCATAGCGCGGCGCATACTATGCAGGCTATCCAACCCGGGCAGGTCATCGCTACGGCGAACCACACCGCAACCGACGCGGCCGAGGGAAGAGTGATTGTAAACGCAATTTTCCAACGGACGGGTCTTGCAAGCGAATAGGAATAGGAGAGCGCTTCCAGCGTCTTAAATCCCGTAATTTCAATGCAGGGCAGCCACAGCGCAAAGTGGCTGAAGGCGAACAGCTCGGCAAACAGAACTACCGCGCACAGCGCAACTCCGCAGATAAACAGGTAGGGTATGGCGGGCATTGAAAAGGTCTTCATAATCGCCGCAAGCAAAAACGCGTTTATCGAAGACAGGACTGCGAACAGCAGGGCTATCAGTAACCCGTACGAAAAGTTGACCGTAAAGCTGGACATTATCGAGCGGAAAGACTTTGTGCCGAAACGCACGTGCTTGTCCGTCAAAGACTGAATAAACGAAAGGTCAATAACCAGCACTACGTATCCTAAAAGACTTAAAAGCACCGTCAGCCAGTTTTCCGTGTTTACGGGCAGAAAAAATCTCAGCCACACGGTATAGCTGTCCGCAATGTGCCCGTCCGAATACGACGCGGCAATCCTTTCAAACGCGCCGAAATCGAAGATGGGCGCAAACGCAATCATGGCTACCGCCAGCGCGGGCAACAGCAAAAGATTGCTCTTTAAATATTTAAAAGTATCGCTTATGTATTTCATTTAATCTCCAAAAGTCGCCTTTTAAAAAAGGTCGACTATTTTGCCTGTAAATTTATCGCCGTTCACCACAAGATAGAGATAGGTATTGCGCGAATAGCGCGAAAGCGTTCCGGGATTGAACAGCGAAATTTTTCCCATCGCGTCCTCGCGGGCGTCGTGGGTATGTCCGTACAGCGCAACCTGCGCCTCAACCTCTTCGGCGCGGTAGGCAAGCCTGTCAAGCCCGCGCTTTACGCCGTAAGCGTGCCCGTGGCAGGCTAAAACTTTTACGCCCTCTATTTCTAAAACCAGTTCGTCCTCGCCCAGCTTGAACGGGTCGCAGTTGCCGTTCAGAAGGTAAACCTTGTCCCCGAATTTTTTTCTTAGCAGGTTTCCGTCGCCCGAGGTGTCGCCAAGGTGAATTACGTAATCGCTCTCGCCCATAACGGGATACAGCTTTTCCATGGCGGCGCGGTTGCCGTGAGTGTCGGATAATACGACAACAGTCTTCATAGTTTGCTCTTCAGGTCGCAAAGCGCGCGGTAGCGGTGCGAAACCGAATTTTTCTCCTCGTCGGTGGCGTCGCCGAAGCTCTTATTCAAATCGTCCGAAAAGAACAGACTGTCGTAGCCGAAGCCGTTTTGCCCGCACTCCTTATCAAGAATGCGTCCGTAGGTTTTGCCCTTTCCGTAATATACCCTGCCGTCGGGCAAGCACAGGCAAACCGAACATTCAAAGTGCGCGCTCCTGTTTGTCGCACCGCCAAGCTCTTTCAATAAAAGTTTGCGGTTTTCGCTGTCGCCGCCGCCCGAATAGCGCGCGGAATACAGTCCGGGCGCGCCGTTTAAGGCGTCTACGCACAGTCCCGAATCGTCCGCCAGCGCGGGCTTTTTCAGCGCGTCGCAAACTGCCTTTGCCTTAATGAAGGCGTTTTCGGAAAAGGTAGTTCCCGTCTCCTCTATATCGCCTATAAATCCCGCCTCGCGCATTGTTAAAAGTTTAACGTCAGTAAAAATGCGGGTTATTTCCTTGATTTTTCCGCGGTTGCCGCTGGCAACCACAATTTCGTCCATAAGTCCGTTCATATTTTCATTATACTATATAATTTATCGGTTGTAAAGTGCAAGTCGAAATTTTAGCTTTGACCCGGGCTTTCGGCCGGCGGTAAATTTTACCTTAAAAATACTTGCGCCGCGCGTTCAGTCGTCCCACTTAAGGCGGTGCAGCTCGCCGCTGGTCTTAAGATTGCCGTAGTCGTTCTGTCTCAGACCCTCGTAAACGGCTATCGCAACCGAGTTGGAAAGGTTTAAAGAGCGGGTTTCGTCTATCATGGGAATGCGCAGGCACTCTTCGGGGTGCGCCTTTAACAGCTCTTCGGGCAGACCTCGCGTCTCCTTGCCGAACACCAGAAAGTCGCCCGCCTTCAAGCTCGCGTCGGAATGGCGGGTTCTGCCCTTTGTGGTAAAATAGTAAAATTTCGCGTCGGGATACGCGCTCTGAAGGGCGGCAAAATTATCCCAATACAGAATTTCGACGTACTGCCAATAGTCCAGACCCGCGCGCTTGAGATATTTGTCGCTCACCTCGAAGCCCAGCGGCTTAACAAGGTGCAGTCTGCAACCCGTAGCGGCGCAGGTGCGCGCGATATTTCCCGTGTTCTGTGGAATTTCAGGCTCTACCAATACTATATTGAACATCCTGTTCCTCCGAAAAATTAATAAATTCTGCCCTTCGGCTCATCTTTCAGGTATATTTTACTCTGTTTTAAGCCGTAATGCAAGCAAGTTGCGCCAAAAAGCGCCATATTGCGTCCTTGGTCGCCGCGCGCAAATTTAATTTACAAAAATTTACAAATAATTGACAAGGTCGGGGTAAAACTGATACAATGGTATTGTCTTGAATAAATTACGGAGATTACGAAATGTCGATATCGGCGGTACTGACTATCATCAACAACCTGTTTTTCGTTTTGGGCGGCGTGGCTGTTTTTATGATAGGAATGGAAATGATGGGCTCCAACCTTGAAAAGGCGGCGGGCAGAAATATCCGAAGCCTTATGTCAAAGGCGGCAAAAAACCGCTTTACCGGCATAGGCACAGGCGCGGTCGTAACCGCTCTGGTAAACAGCTCGTCTGCTACGACGGTCATGATTGTCGGCTTTGTCAACGTCGGACTTATGACCCTTTCTCAGGCGGCTTCGATAATAATGGGCGCAAACATAGGCACTACGGTTTCCGCGTTCATTATGGCGCTGTCGTCGGGCGGGGCTGAGCTTGAAGTTTCCGCCGTGTTCGCGCTTGTGGCGTTCTGCGGTCTTATGATGAATATGATTTGCAAGAACGACAAGATAAAGCGCGTGGGCAATATCCTTTCGGGCATAGGTCTTATTTTCGTCGGCTTGCACGTAATGAGCGCCGCCGTGGGAGATTTGACCTCGGAGGACAGCGAGGTGCGCGGGGCGATAGTAAGCCTGTTTACAAGCCTGGGCAACGGTTCGCAAAATCTTACCTGGGAAGTGTTCGTTCTGTTTATAATAGGTATGCTATTAACCGCGCTTATGCAGTCGTCGGCGGCAATTACGGCAATCGTAATTTCGCTCGCCTCGTCTGGGCTTATGAGCTTGCAGATGGCAATGTGCGTCGTTCTCGGTACCAACGTTGGTACCTGCTTCACCTCGGTACTGTCGTCTATCGGCACCAACACAAACGCAAAGCGCGCGGCGTGCGTCCACCTGTTGTTCAATATTTTGGGCTGCGTCATCTTCATAGTGCCCGTAGCCATCTGGGGCGGAAATATCGCCGACTGGCTTACCAGCTTTATTCCCTCCACGCAGTGGCAGATAGCAATCTTCCATATGTTCTTCAACGTGATAACCACTCTCATACTTATGTGGTTCATCAAGTATCTTGTAAAACTTGCCTGCATTATCGTGCCCGACAAGTCAAAGACAACGGAGGAGGGAAGCACCGAAATCCTCGACGTGCGTCTGCTCAAAACTCCCGCAATCGCGGTAGGTCAGGCGCGCAAGGAAATAGTCAAAATGAGCCAGATAGCTTTCTCTAACTACAAGCGCGCGCTTGATATGCTCTTATCATACGACGTCTCGCAAAAGGAGGAGTTTGCCGTAACCGAAAAGCAGATAGACGGTCTCAACAAGTATATTACGCAGTTCCTTGTAAGGCTTTCGTCTCAGGAGATTTCTGAAATCGACGAAAAGAAGGTTTCTTCCTTCTATCACGTAACTTCGGATATCGAACGCATAGGCGACTATGCGGAAAACATAGTGGAATACGCCGAGGAAATGCTTAAGACCAACGCCCGCTTCTCGCCCCACGCCGTAGACGAAATTAGGGAAATGGACTTGCACCTTACCGAATTATATAAGAACGTGGAAATGGCGTTCGCCAACCACAATTTAAGCTATGAGCAGAATATCGAAATGGCAGAGCGCGAAACCGACGCCATGTGCGAGAAGATGAAGGAATCGCATATACGCCGAACCAACGAGGGGCGCTGCACTCCCGAAGCGGGCGCCGTATATCTTCAGCTTGCCATCAATATGGAGCGAATCGGCGACCATATGCACAACATCTCAAATTCCGTAAAGACTTACGTCTCTCCCACGGAATAAAAATACCGTAAAATTATGTAAAAACAGCCGCGGAGATATCCGCGGCTGTTTTTTGCGCCTCAAACGGCAGTTTGTGAAATAAATAAAATAATAACTATATTTTTTTGCCCTTTTAACTTTACATTAAAAAATTAAGTGCTATAATATATGTTAGATAGTATCACATTTTGGTAGATATTAT
>JBJEUZ010000176.1:0-1866 GCA_051884095.1 Candidatus Coproplasma sp. | reverse complement strand
CCGGCTTTATTACTCTCCCATTTGAAAAAAGTTCAACTTTTTGGGTACAAATCAAGCCAGGTATCTCATTTCCACGCTTGGTATGGGTGATAAAATCGCTTCGCTTACAACAATCGGCACGCCTCATCACGGTTCAAAAACTCTGGATATAGTGCCTAAATTCGTACTTAAAATAGTCGCATTCTTTACAAATATCTGGATGAGGATAGTCGGCGATAAGCACCCCGACGCCTACAAGGCGTATCTCTCTTTCAGGGCAAGCGACGCAGAGCAATTCAATAAAGACAATCCCGACAGTGAAGAGGTGTACTATCAGAGCTACGCGTTCTCTATGAAGCGCGATATTTTTTTGTGGTTCCCTCATCTGATTATAAGCCTTTTCGAGGGCGAAAACGACGGGCTGGTGACGACTGATTCTGCACAGTGGGGAAACTTTAAAGGCGTTATATATAGCAATTCCGGACGCGGCATATCGCATTGCGACGAGGTTGATTTGCGCAGACGCGCATTTACAAAAAGGACGGGCGACGGCGTAAGCGATATTCTGGAGGTATATTCGCGCATAGCCGAAGATTTGTATAGTTTGGGTTTTTAACCATCTTTGCCTTATTACGCGCTGTCAAAAAGACTTTGCGGGTCATATAATGGCAAAAGAGGTGAAAAATGATAAATTATAACCAGAACGGCAACTATATGAATAACGGCAACCGCGGCCCCAACAATTCCGCTATGGAATTTGAAACCTTGCAGAATGCAAGAAAAGATTTAATCGGCGAACTTGAAGCTATTATTCAGTACGACGACCACCTACATAAGACGAATATAGAAGTAGCCAAGTCAACGTGGGAAAATATCCGCAACGAAGAATTGACGCACGTGGGCGAGCTGTTGGGCTTGATAACCTATCTCGGTCCGTACCAGAAGGCTTTTATCGAGCAGGGACTTCGTGAGTTTGAAGAAAGGCTTAAAAAGTAATCTTAAGTCAGGTCAAATAGAGTTTTAAAAATATCGGCAAAGGTTGCCGATATTTTTTTTGCCGAATTATACATACTAAGCATATGGCATACAGTTATAAAGGCAGTATCAGCTTCGGGTTGGTCTATATACCCGTAACGCTGCACAGCACTATTAAAGACAACGACGTCGGCTTTAATATGATAGACAAAAAGACGATGAGCCGAGTGAAATACAAAAAGACCTGCGCAGATTGCGAAGGCCGTGAAGTCAAGCAGGGCGAAATTGTAAAAGGGTTCGAGTACGAGGAGGGCAAGTACGTAATATTCGAGGATAAGGACTTTGAAAAAATAAAGTCGAAAAAGGATAAGAATATTACTATTGAAAAGTTTGTAAATCTGTCCGAGGTAGACCCTCTTTATTTCGATAAGCCTTACTACGTCGTACCCACGGGTGCGGAAAAGGCGTTTGCAGTACTTCTTTGCGCAATGGAAGAAGAGGGAAAGGCGGCTGTTGCAAAGACCGTTCTCGGCACTAAGGAAACGCTGATTTTAATCAGAGCCAAAGACGGGCAGATGTTTTTGAATACGCTTTTCTTTGAAGAGGAAGTAACAAAGAATCCTGCCAAGCAAATAACCGAAAAGGGCAACGCCGCAGAGCTGAAAATGGCTAAGGCGATAATAGAGGGTATGAGCGGAAAGTTCGTGCCGTCGGATTATAAAGACGAATACCGCCAAAGGGTGCAGGAGGCGATAGAGAGGAAGATAGCAGGCAAAGAAATAATAGCTCCTAAAGAAAAAGGTATAGGCACGGTGGCAAATCTGATGGATGCCCTTACAAAGTCTTTGGAGTTAACTCAAAAACCTAAGGTTAAAAAGACGTTGCCGAAGAAAAATACTACTAAAAAGAAGG
>JBJEUZ010000175.1:0-7989 GCA_051884095.1 Candidatus Coproplasma sp. | reverse complement strand
GACGATACGTCGCCGTATATAGATATTCCCGAAGAGATTATAAGTTTCTACAAGATGTACCGTCCCTCGCCGCTCGTCAGGGCATATTGTCTTGAAAAGGCGCTTGGCACTCCGGCAAAAATCTATTACAAGTTCGAGGGCAACAACACCTCCGGTTCGCACAAGCTCAATTCCGCAATAGCTCAGGCATATTACGCAAAAAAACAGGGCTTAAAGGGCGTCACTACTGAAACGGGAGCAGGTCAGTGGGGCACGGCGCTTTCAATGGCTTGTTCGTATTTCGGTCTGGACTGCAAGGTGTATATGGTAAAGGTTTCGTATCAGCAGAAGCCCTTCCGCAGAGAGGTTATGCGCACCTACGGCGCAAGCGTAACGCCTTCGCCTTCAAATACGACAAACGTCGGCAGAAAAATTTTAAGCGAATTTCCCGATACCACGGGCTCTCTCGGTTGCGCCATATCAGAGGCGGTTGAAGCCGCGGTCACTTCCGAAGGCTACCGCTACGTGCTGGGCAGCGTCCTCAACCAGGTTCTTCTGCATCAGTCGGTAATCGGTCTCGAAGCCAAAGCCGCTATGGATAAGTACGGCGTAAAGCCCGATATCATAATAGGTTGCGCTGGCGGCGGCTCTAACCTCGGCGGACTTGTCGCGCCGTTTATGGCTGAAAAATTGCAGGGTAAAGCAGACTATCGCTTTATCGCCGTCGAGCCTGCGTCCTGTCCCTCGCTCACCCGCGGAAAATATGCGTACGACTTCTGCGATACGGGAAAGGTCTGCCCGCTTGCAAAGATGTACACGCTCGGCTCGGGCTTCATTCCTTCTGCAAATCACGCGGGCGGTCTGCGCTATCACGGTATGACGCCCACGCTCTCCGAGCTCTACGAGCAGGGTCTTATGGAGGCGACCTCGGTCGAACAGACTTCGGTGTTCCGCGCGGCGGAGCAGTTCGCAAGGGTAGAAGGTATTCTGCCCGCTCCCGAATCGTCGCACGCCATACGCGTCGCCATAGACGAGGCGCTCAAGTGTAAGCAGACGGGAGAGGAAAAGACCATTCTGTTCGGACTTACCGGCACGGGTTATTTCGATATGGTGGCTTACGAAAAATTCCACAACGGCGAAATGACCGACTACATTCCCACAGACGAAGAACTTGCAAAATCCATTGCAAATTTACCAAAAGTTAATTTGGGTTGATAGCAGCAATTTGGCTATAACCGTAAGCAAGGCGCGGAGCACCGATATAGTGCTCCGCGCCTCATTCAAAGGAAAGGCGGCGGACGACCTTGCGTCGTCCGCCGCCAATTTTTCGCCAGAAATTTTCGGGCGTTTTAAGTAAAAAAATATCGCGCAACCCCTTTTGCCGACGCAAGCCGAAGCGTAAACCGTATAGGTGGCTACTGCAAAGCAACCCTATGGCACACCGACTAAGCTGTTTAGTGCTGCTATATCCCTATCCTGACACGGTTCGCAGCGGTCGGTTGCATAAGACCTTGTTATCAACACTCCTTGTACGGCGCAGCCTTCCACTTACGAAGTCGAGAGGGGCGTTCGACCCTGCTATAGCGGATTGCAGGTTCAGGGCACCGCTAACTCCCCGTCCAGCGCGACAAAGATATTATATCAAACCGTCGCGCAAATTGCAAGTAAATTTTGCGCGCATTGTAAATAACTTGACTTTTGCACGCTCATACTTTAAAATACCAAAATAGCAAATGCTTTTTGAGTAAACATAAAAGGAGAAAATTATGGCGGAAAATTGTACGCACGACTGTTCTTCCTGCGGAGAGAGTTGCTCCTCGCGCAGTAAAGAAAGTCTAATAAAAAAGCCGCACGCAATGAGCGATATCAAAAGGGTAATCGCCGTTGTTTCTGGCAAGGGCGGCGTAGGTAAGTCGATGACTTCGGCTATGCTTGCGGCTGCTTCCCAGAACAAGGGCTACGTAACTGCCGTTATGGACGCAGATATAACGGGACCTTCCATTCCCAAGATGTTCGGCGTTCATTCGCGCGCTATGGGCAGCGAAGCGGGTATACTTCCCGTCGTGTCGGACGGCGGCGTGCAGATGATGTCGATGAACGTGCTGCTTGAAAACGAGGACGAACCCGTCGTATGGCGCGGCTCGCTCATTTCTGGAACGGTTCTGCAATTCTGGACGGACGTTATCTGGCAGGGAGTAGACTATATGTTCATCGATATGCCCCCCGGAACGGGCGACGTTCCTTTGACCATTTTCCAGAGCGTCCCTCTCGACGGCATAATAATCGTCACCACGCCTCAGGATTTGGTGGGAATGATAGTTAAAAAGGCTGTCAATATGGCGGCGATGATGAACGTGCCCATTCTGGGAATCGTCGAAAATATGAGCTATATTACCTGCCCGGACTGCGGCAGAAAGATTTCCGTATTCGGCGAAAGCAAGGTTGACGCAATCGCTCTCGAACACGGTATCGACAACGTGGTAAAAGTTCCCGTAGACGCGGCTCTGACCGCCGCTGCCGACCAGGGCAAAATAGAGGAGCTTACAAATAACTATCTTGGCGATTTCTTCGATAAAATAGATAAAAAGCTGAACTCAAAAAAATAATCGGTAAATTTTACGCCGCCGACCTGTGCTATCAGGTCGGCGGCATCTTTTTTTGCGCCATATTTTTATGTAAAATATTTACAAATTTGCATAATTATGATAAAATATTTTTATATCGATAGTCGGAGGTAGCCGTGTCAAGGGATAAACTGCTCTACGGTGAAGTTAAATATAAACCGGAATTCAGCTATGTGCTCATTAAATACGTGGCAATTTTTTCCATAGTTGCGGCACAGATAGCCGTATTCCTGATGCTTGAATCTTCCATTTTCGGTAACAGTTTTTCCGAGTTTACGATGAATACGGCAAGATTCGTCCAACAGTTAGGTAGATTGACAATGCCGCTTCTGTTCCTCTGGATGTGTTCGTACGTCTTTTCGTTCAAGTACAAAACGTTCAAAATGTTCATATTTTACGGCATAGTCACGGTTGTCTTTTACGTCTGCGAAATTTTATTGATAATTTACCGAGTCATTCCGTTTATAGATTATATGACCGAATATTACATAGGCTTTTCCTTCGGTAAGGAAATGCTCTTAGCCATAGCGGGATATCTATCGAATTTCAACGTATTTCTAGACTTGTTCCTCTGTTGCGGCATCTACTATTTTTCGATATCCACGCCTAAAAGAATCAAGACCCGCAAGGGATTGATAATTTTCCGTTGCTGCGCAATTATTCCTGCGCTCTATATCGTTACGGCGATAATTTTGGGCGGTCTGATGAAGATGGGGGTAGTTTCGGCAAACTTTTACGCCGTGGCGTTCTTTCCGCGTAAAAGGGTCGTCAATTACATGATTTTCGGCTCGTTGCTGTTATTTATTAAATTCAGGGAAAAGCTGTTCAATAAATTCGGACCTAAAAATCTGACGTTTATTGAATACGAAAAGACAAACAGGTGTTCTGCCAACTTTTCGATTATGGCAAGCGTAATTTTTGCGATAATTGCCGGTGTGGATACTCTCCTCGGACTAATTCCCAACGCTTCGCATTTCGGAATAGGAAACTCGCTTACTCTTATGCTGGCGATACCGTTCATTCTGCTGCATGATTTCGGTCGCAGACCAAAAAATAAATTCTGGACGGTTCTTATAATTCCTTATTACGTAGTAAATTATTATATGATATTTATGATGTACGTATCGCTTTGCCTGGGTATAATAGCTATGTTCAGCATCTGATTTTAAACATGTTTTAGACAATCGCCGCCGAAACGGATTCCGTTTCGGCGGCTGTAATTATCTTCAAGTCTTAAGTTCAATCAATCCCGTTTTTCGGGCAAAAATTTCCAGTACCTTACGGGCATATATCCCTTCATCTGCTTTTCGTGCGGTCGTTCGGCTATATTCACCGACTTATAGTACAGCTTCCACAGATTTTCAAAGGTCTTTTCGTATTCCGAAAGATACACGTCCGCTCCGTCGGCGTCAAACATCACAAGGTTTATTCCGTCGTACATTGCGGCAACCTTGCGCTTTATATCGTGAATTACAAACTGCTGGTTTTTGAACCGCTCTGCAAAGTGCGGGGCAAGCAGGTCGGTTATGTCGTTATCAGGCGAGTAGGGGGCGTAAAGCACGCCCCTGTCGTTTTCCATAAACCTCAAAAAGCCCTTCATACGGTGTATTTCGCCCGTAACTCGGCTCCTTATATCCAACGCCTCAAGCACTGCGGGTATTTGGCTCATAGTCCGCACGGGCTTTTTGTTTTGTACTATCAGTTTAATATACTCGAACGCCGACTGTTCCTTGACGCTCTCGCAGCTTCTAAGTATCAGCATAATATCGTCGACGGCGAGCGGGTCGTATTGGTTCAGTCTGTTTTTAACGCGCGCAGCCTTGCCTTCGTCGGCGGCAACCTCTATAAGTTGATTTTCAAATCCCAATTGTAAGTTGCGCTCGCTGGTTATAATACATTCGCGTTCCCTATACGCGTCGAAAACCGCGGTGTAAAAGCAGCTTTCGCTTGCGTCAACCAGAAAAAATTTCATAATTCACCCGTGAGAGCGGCAACCGAATTTTCCGGGGAGGAGAACATGCTCAGCTGCTCGCATCCTTCCTGCCTGTCGCACAGCATAAGCGAGGCTTTAACCGCGTTGTCGCTGCCCGCGCCGTAAAATTTTCCGTTGCAGGTTATAAAGTGCTTCGCCCTCTTGATTATTATGCGCATTTTTTTCAGATTATCAAAGTCCAGCTTTGCGTGTCTTCGCGCTTCGGTTATGCGGTAAGCTCCGCGCGCGCCGATTCCGGGCACCCTTAAAAGCATTTCCAGCGGCGCGGTGTTCACTTCCACGGGGAACAGCTGCATATTTCTCAGCGCCCAGGCGCACTTCGGGTCGAAGTCGGGCGAAAGATTTTCTCCCTCGTCGCACAGCTCGTCCACGTCGAAGCCGTAAAACCTTATCAGCCAGTCCGCCTGATACAGCCTGTGCTCGCGCAAAAGCCCCGTCGCCTTGTCGGGCAGTTTTGCGCTTTTTACTACGGGTACGTAGGAGGAGTAGTAAACGCGCTTCAGCCCCACGTTGCGGTACAGCGCTTCGGTAAGGCGTAGAATCTGTCCGTCCTTTTCGGGCGACGCGCCTATAATCATCTGCGTCGTCTGTCCCGCAGGTATGACCCGATTTGCCCTTTTTACCTTGTTTTCCTTGTCGTAGAGCATTGCCGACCTCAGCTTTTTCATTGGAAGAATAAGGCTGTCGCGCGTCTTTTGCGGCGCCAACAGCTTTAACGACCTTTCGGACGGTAGCTCTATGTTATAGCTCATTCGGTCAACGTACTTTGCGGCGCGCATAATCAGCGCCTCGTCCGCGTGCGGTATGCCCTTTAGATGTATGTAGCCGTTGAAGTTGTATACCTTTCTCAGCTTGATTACCGTATCGGTCAACAGCTCAATCGTGCGGTTGGGAGAGTCGAACACGGCGGAGGAGAGGAACAACCCCTCGATATAGTTTCGCTTGTAAAAGTTAATAGTAAGTTCGCAAATCTCGTCGGGCGTAATTCTCGCCCGCCTTACGTCGGCGTCCGCCCTGTTGGGGCAGTATTCGCAGTTGTAAAGACATTCGTTGCTCATTAAAATTTTAAGCAGGGAAATACATCTTCCGTCGGGGGTAAAGGAGTGGCATATCCCACCGACGGAAGCGTTTCCGAGTCCTCCGTCCCTGTTCCCCCGATGAGAACCGGACGAAGAGCAGGATACGTCATATTTTGCGCTTTCCGTAAGAATTTCCAGTCTTTCGGCGTCCAACATAACCGTAACCTCGCAATGACAGTATTTACGGCGATTAACCCGATTTTGCCGTAAATAAACAATCGTTTATATTGCTATTATATCTCGCGTTTCAGGCGTTGTCAAGACATTTTTAAAGGTTTTATAAAATTTTTTGCGGAATTTTGCGCGCCCTGAAATGCGGCTGAATGTAAAATTTTAAAAACTTTCACAAATATTTCATATAATGCTATTTACCTTTACACATTTTCGTTTATAATTAATATGTAACATTACTACGGAGTGAGACGTATGAAAGTTCTGATAGTTGACGATGAAGAGATGATAAGAAACGTGTTAAAGGAGTACGTTGAATTTGAAGGCAATCAGGCGTTTGAAGCCGCCGACGGAATGCAGGCCGTCAAAATGTGCCGTGAAGAAGATTTCGACGTGATTTTAATGGACGTTATGATGCCCAGGCTCGACGGCTTTTCGGCTGTAAAAGAAATTAAAAAGTTCAAGGACGTTCCCGTCATTATGCTGTCTGCGCGCGGCGAAGAGTACGACAAGCTCTTCGGCTTCGAAATAGGGGTGGACGACTACGTTACAAAGCCCTTCTCGCCCAAGGAAGTTATGGCGCGCATCAACGCCGTAACCAAACGCAGGGGAGGTCAGAGCGAAAATCCCGACGTAGTTACTTTTGAAGGACTTACCGTCGATATGGTCGGACGCAACGTCTACGTCGACGGCGAAAAGGCAGAGCTTACGCCCAAGGAATACGAAATTTTATTCTATTTCATAAAGAACAAGGGCATTGCGCTCACGCGCGAAAAGCTCTTGTACGACGTATGGGGCTTCGATTTTTACGGCGACGACCGCACCGTGGATACGCATATAAAGATGCTCCGCGCAAACCTGAAGCAGTACAGAAAATTTATAGTTACATTAAGAGGACTGGGTTATAAGTTTGAAGTCTGAGCCGCGCGCAAAAAAAGCCAACTCTAAGCCGCGCTTAAAGAGAATCAAGAGTATGAACATACTGCTCTGGCAGTATTTCACAGCGTTTACCGTAATTATCATCGCCGTAGTAGCCGTAGTGTGCTACGGCGTTTTAGGCAGCGCTTATACTTCTCAGGCAAAGACCAGAATAGAGTCGATAGGCGTCGATTTAACGCACGTCATAGACGCCAGACCAACCAATGATTCTGTAATAGAGGAGCGCATGCGCCATTACGCCCTTTCCGACGGCGTGGACATATTTTTAATCGGACCTACCGGCAGTACGGTTATGCCTGCCAATGCAATAACTCCCGAAGATTGGGACAGTCTGGTCAATGAAATAAGCACGCGTATAGACGGCTGGAGCAGGGGCAAGGTAGTAGTTTATTCTTCCGATAAAACGCTCAATTATACCTCGTGCGTGACCTACAACAATCTTCCGCACGTCCTTCTGGTGCGATACCCGATGTCCATAATTTTGCAGTCGGTACACAACATGCAGCTATACGTAATTATTATCGCGTTCGCCGCGATAGTGGTTGCGTTCTTAATCTCGTATATAGTTGCGCAAAGGCTTTCCCGCCCCATAAACAATATTTCGTCTACGGCAAAGCGCATGGCGGGCGGCGACTACAGCGTTCAGTTTGCCTCGGCGGAATATCAGGAAATTGCTCAGCTCTCCGATACGTTGAACTACGTCACCGAGGAAATCAAAAAGAGCGACGAGTTCCAGAAGGAGCTTCTTGCAAACGTTTCTCACGATTTGAAAACGCCGTTGACTATGATTAAGGCGTACGCCTCTATGGTAAAGGAAATTTCGGGTGACGACCCAGAAAAGCGCAACAAGCATTTACAGGTAATAATCGACGAATCCGACCGCCTTACGGGGCTTGTAAACGACATTTTAAACGCCTCAAAGGTTAGCTCGGGTCTCAACGAGCTAAACAAAAAGGTGTTCAATCTAACCGAATTTTTATACGGCATACTCAACAGGTTCGACTATCTGCAGGAAACGCAGGACTATAAAATTTTCGTCGACGTAGACCCCAATCTTTATACTCTCGCAGACGAGGAAAAGATAGGTCAGGTCATATATAATCTTTTGTCTAACGCCGTAAACTATACGGGCGCCGACAAGACTATATACGTGAGTTTGAAGGACTGCCCCGAAGAGGGAAGAATCAAGTTTGCGGTCCGCGAT
>JBJEUZ010000174.1:0-8011 GCA_051884095.1 Candidatus Coproplasma sp. | reverse complement strand
AAGCTATGGAATAGTTTTCCGTAACCTCGTTTTCTGCGCCGTCGAACACCTTGACTTCCAATATGTTCTCTGCCGTGCCGACCGTGGTTATTTCGGCAAGGTTGTAAGAAAGCGTATGGTGTCCTTCGACAAGTCCGTATTCGCCGTCCGCTACCTGATGGTTGCCGTCGCTGTGGGCTTGACCGTCGTATACCCAACTGTTGCTTGCCGTCTCTATAGTTATGGGGCGGGGAGTTACGGTAAGAGTGCCGTAGTCGTATGTTATTTCGTAGTTGGAAGTAACCTCTTCGTCACCTTCCGCATACACCTTTACTTCCAATACGTTCTCTACCGTGCCGACCGTGATTATTTCTGCAAGGTTGTAAGAAAGAGTATTATGCCCTTCGACAAGTCCGTATTCTCCGTCTGCCACCTGATGCGTGCCGTCGCTGTGAGCCGCGCCGTCGTATACCCAACTGTTGCTTGCCGTCTCTATTGTTATGGGACGGGGCAAAATTTCAAGCGTGCCGTATTCGTAAGCTATGGAATAGTTTTCCGTAACCTCGTTTTCTGCGCCGTCGAACACCTTGACGGACAGTATATTTTCCGCCGTTCCCACGTCGGTAATCTGCGCAAGGTCGTAAGACTTGGTAGTATGACCGTCCGCAAGCCCGTATTCGCCGTCTATGATATGCCCGCCTTCGCCGTGAGAAAGTCCGTCGTATATCCATTCTTTATCGTCGGACACGACGGTTATGGGACGAAGCGTGATTTCCAATTCGCCGTAGACGTAGGTTATAGTATAGTTTTTTGTAACCTCGTTTTCCCCGCCGTCGAACACCCTGACGGACAGTACGTTTTCCGCAGTGCCCACGTTGGTAATCTGCGCAAGGTCGTAAGACTCGGTGCTGTGACCGTATGCAAGCCCGTATTCGCCGTCGCAGACTGTATGACCGCCGTCGCTGTGGGTCTGTCCGTCGTATACCCACGCGGCGGTTGCTGACTCTACAGTTACGGGGCGCGGAGTTACGGTAAGCGTGCCGTATTCGTAGGTTATATCATAATTAGCCGTAACGTCTTTTTCGGAGCCGTCCAGCACCTGTACAAGTATTTTATTGTCCGTAGTACCCGCGTCCGTTATGGAGGCAAGCTCGTAAGACCGCGTAGTATGCCCGTTCAAAAGCCCGTAATCTTGCTCATCTACGCCCAGCTTAGTATATCCTTCGGCAATTACGTCGTGCCCGCCGTCGCTGTGAGAAAGTCCGTCGTATACCCATTCTCCGTTGACCGTAGATATGCTTACGGGGCGCTTTTCAACCGTCAGCTTTCCCGCTTTTAAAAAGATTGAATAGTTTGCCGACTTATCGTTGCCGTCCGCGTCCAGAATCTTGAATTCTATTACGTTATCGTATTCGCCCGCGACGGTAGCAATCGTACTGCTTACAAGTTCAAGGCTGTGCCCTTCCACAAGCGAAGAATTTTCAACCAAGCCGAACTCGGTTGAAGATAAGCCCGTACCGTCGTAAGTTTTGGTCGCGCTGCCCGTCCAGACGTATACGGGGCGCTTTTCTACCGTAAGGGCGCCTACGGCGATATTAATTTTATAGTTGCCGGTTACTTCTACCTGACCTTCGGGAGTGGTCCTGAACACCTTTATTTCGGGCAGGTTTTCAATCTGACCCGCGTCTATAATATAATCGTCAAAGACCGCCACCAGACTGTCGTCGGCGGCAAGGGGCGTCTGCTCGGATAATTCATAGGCGTCAAAACTCAACGGCAATCCGTCGTACACGCCCGTCTTGTCGCTGACCGTGATATTTATTTCCCTTTGAGTAAAGTCGATTATCGCCCGGGCAACGTCGATTACGTAGGACGACGTCACGTCGTTTCCGTCAGAGTCCTTGACGGTTATGGCGTCCTTGTCGGGGATTACGTAGGTCGACTGTTGCGAATAATCTTCGTATATAAAATTAGAACAGGTTACGCTGTCGGAAAACTCCAACGGCGCGGAGACGGTGGGCGTATCGCCGTACCTTATGGAACTCTGGTCGATTACAACGGTTATTTGCTTGGGCAAAATGGTAAAGGCGTATTCGTTGCCGTAGCGGTCGCCGCCGAACGCGTTCTTCGACACCGCCCTGACTAAGTAGTCGCCCGCGCGGCGGGGCGGAGTTTCGCTCCACTCGCCGTCGCCCGTCGAATATTCGTAGCGCACGCCGTTCATGATTGCGTCCGCCCTGTAACCGAGCGACTGTCCGTACTCGATTGAGGAGGGACATTTATCGACGTCGTACACTATACCGTTGATAGAAAGGAGAACGGCGGCGACGCTTATTAATGCCGCAAATACGCAGATGATGAGTATGCGGAACTTTTTGATAACTTTTAATATATCCGCAAATTTTATTACTTTTTTGCGGTATTCTTCATAAAGCATCTGTCTTTCTCCTTATCTTATTAACCGTTTATAATTGGCTTTTACGCGGGCGGAAGAACGGTCAGCTTGCCCGAATTTGTTACGATAATGTAATTTTTAGTTACGTCTTTTCCGTTTTCGTCGCAGATTTTTACTGCCGATACAACGTTATCGCTGTAACCGATATTTTTCTGAGAGCCTACGATAGTAACTTCGGCGACGTGACCTTCAGCAAGCGCCTGATAAAGGACCGCCTCGTCGAAGTCTATAGTATAAGTCGAGCAAGTCAGCGCGGTGCCGTCATAGTTCTTCTGAGCGCTGTCTGCGGTTACGACTATCTCCCTGGGCGTAACCTTAAGCACGCCGTAGACGGCTTTTATTTTATACATATAGGTAACGTCCTCGCCTTCGGCGTTGACGATGACCAGAGCATACTTGTTTACTCCGTTTCCTACGTCAGTCTGACTGCCCGTAGCGGTCAAAACCGAAACGACGTGCCCGTTCATCAATTTTCCGCTCAGATCGCACGCTGAATTGGTCAACGCCGTGCCGTCGTAGATTTTTTCGGCGTCGTAGGTCGTAACCGTCAGCTCTTCAAGATAAACCTGAAGTTTGCCCTTTTCGTACGTGATTTTAAACAATTCGGTTACGTCGACTCCCGAGGGGTCGTACAGAATGAACGATTGAATTTCGCTCTCGCCGATGCCTACCGTGCTCTGCTCGCCCGTTACGACCGCATCGTAGGTGTAGCCGATTTTAAGAAGGTCGTTCAAGCCCTGAAGTATTCCCGAAGGCTTTAACGAAGCCGCCTCGCCGTACTTCATATATTCGTTTACGGGCTTTATAGTCAGATTATCCGAAGTTACCGAACCGCCCGAGCCGCCCGAACCGCCCGAACCGCCCGAGCCGCCCGAACCGCCCGAACCGCCTGTAACTTCAACGTTGACCCAGCCTATTCCGTCGATATAAACTTCTACCCAGGCGTGAGCGTAATCGGAGGAGACGTCCACCCACTCGTCTGCAACGGCATTGCACACGTAACCTACGGTATAGCGCGCAGGGATACCCAATCTGCGGAAAAGCATTGTCGCTGCGCTGGCATAGTGCTGACAGATACCTTCCTTATAGTCGGCAAGGAACGCATACACAATATCCGACTCCGAGTCGAGCGCTCTGTCGTAATCGAGATTATAGGTCGCCGCGCTCTGAATATATCGAGCGACGTTGGCAACCGTTACGGCGATATCGTCAGACAAGCTGAATCCCTGCTCGCTGATTATGCCGTCAAGCAGAGTTAAAAGCTGTGAGCTTGCGCCGTCCAGACTGAGGTACTGTGACCTTACGAACTGCGAATAGTCCGCCTCGTACGAGGCGTAGCTGCCCAGACCCGCGCTAGTCTTTCCGTCAGATACGAAGTTGTAGAAATAGCAATACAGCGTGTAAATCGCTTCAGTGGAACCGCTGTACTTGACGTCGTCGGTCTGTATTACGTAGTCGCCCAGACCGCCCAACGCCGCATAATAGGGTATGAGATAGTCAGTCGTCAACGATTCTATCCGAATCATATGGCTTGCATAGCCCGCATTCGACAGCGCGACGCCCGTCATATAGTTCAGGCTGTACGGCACGGATTCCGCGTCCGTAAACTGCGAACCGTACGACGACGCGCTTGTCCACGAATCGCCATCATAATCGCCGAAGCTCATAAGGCGCAGATAGAGCTGTCCGCTGTTATCTGAATATATCCTAAGCATTAAGGTTGCTTCGCCTTCTCCGCCTCCGCTTATTTTGCCGGACGTATCGAGGCTGCCGCCTTCTCCGCCTTCGCCTTCAGAGCCGCTTCCCGTGCCCGAGGCTTCCTTTACGACGAGTACGCCCAATTCCTTTTCGATATAGTAGTTATTGGTAACGTCGAGCCCCTCTTCGTCATAGATTATTACCTGGGCTATGGTGTTGTCGCTTTCGCCTATTTCCGTTCTGGTGCCCGAGATGGCGACGGTCAGCGTTTGCGTTTCTAGCGGTTGAGTTATTGAAGTTACCGACCAGTCGCCGCAGGTGAGCGGCGTTCCGTCGTATTCCTTGCTGTCACTGCCCGAACGGACGGTTATGGGACGGGGCAGAACGTTTAGGCTGCCGCAGAAATAGGCGACTTCATAGTTTTGAGTTACGTCGTTATTATTTGCGTCGTGGATTACGATTTCAGAAACGTAATTTTCAACCGAACCCTTGTCCGTTATCTGGGACGGCATAACAATTTGTACGACGTTATGACCCGTTATAAGCGAGGTATTTGAAGCATAGCCCCATACGGAACACGTTAAGGGCAAGCCGTCGTACGTTTTTTCAGCCGACGAAGTACTTATCGCCAGATATCTGGGCGTAACGGTGAGCGTTCCGTAATCGGTGGTTATGCCGTAGTTTGCGGTTACGTCATTGCCGTCGCCGTCCAGAATTTTGCAGGTGAAGTAGTTTTTGCCTTCTCCCGCATCGGTGAGCGAGCCCGTAATTGTGGCTTCGATAGAGTGACCGCCTACAAGGCTGCCAACGGAAACGTTTGCTCCCTCTACCACAAGGGGCGTAGCGTCGTATATCTTTGAGCCGTCGTCCGACTTAATAGTTACGGGTCTTTGCGCAACAGAAAGCGTGCCGTAAACTGCGTTTACGCTGTAGTTTGACAATACGCTTTCGCCGTTTGCGTCCAGCACGTCGCAGCCGAACATATTCAGAGAGCTGCCCGCGACGGTCTGACTGCCGTATACGTCTACCGTTAATTCGTGTCCGTCGACAAGCACGCCCGCCGTCATTGAATAATTTTCATTTTCCAGCGCTTCTCCGTCGTAAATCTTGGAATCGGATACCGTGGACACGGTAATAGGTCGCTTAGTAACTTCGAGCGTGCCGTAAACGGGGGTTACTCTATAGTTGGAGGACACGCTTTCGCCGTTTGCGTCCAGCACGTCGCAGGTGAACATATTTGAACTTGTGCCCGCGACGGTTCGGCTTCCGTATACGTTTACTCTCAACACGTGGCCGTCGACAAGAGTGCCTGCCGACAATTCGTAGTAATCGTATTCAAGCGACAGTCCGTCGTAAGTCTTACTCTTGTCGCCCGACCTTATTGTTATTTCTCTGGGCAGGACGTTTAGTATACCGTAAATCTTATTGACGGTATAGTTTGAAAGCACGCTGTCGCCGTTTTCATCGGTTATGTACGCGTCGAAAAAGTTAGTGCCTTCGCCATAGTTTGTCCTGCTGCCGTTTACCCGCACGTCAAGCGTATGATTTTCCAGCACAGAACCTTCCACCAGCTCGTAATATCCGTTGGTTAGCGGGCTTCCGTCATATTCTTTGCTTGCCGCGCCGGATTTGATTGATATGGGTCTGGGGGTAACCTTTAAGATACCTTCGGTCTTGGTTATTATGTAATTGCCCGTCAGGTTGTTGTTATCCCCGTCGATTACGTACACGTTGAACGTATTGTTGCTGGAGCCTGCGACCGTCTGACTGCCGTTGACGTCGACCATCAATATGTGCCCGTCGACTACTTCGCCCGCAATCAGATCGTAAGTATCGCTTACAAGCTCTAATCTGTCGTATTCCTTGGTTGCGGCGCCGCTTTCGATTGTAATCGGTCTGGGCAAGACCCTTAAAAGTCCTTCGTCCCTGGTTATATTGTAATTGCCGATTACGCTGTTGCCGTCCGCGTCGGTTATGCTTACGCTGAACGAATTTGCAACGTATCCTGCATCCGTACGACTGCCTGTTACGGTTACGTTGAGCGTCTGACCTTCGACTATAGTTCCGTCGGTCAGCTCGTATTCTCCGTTGGTCAGCGCGGTCGCGTCGTAGGTCTTTTCGTCAGAGCCCGTCGATACGGTTATTCTTCTGGGCAGGACGGTCAACAGTCCTTCGTCCCTGGTTATATTGTAGTTGCCGACCACGTTGTTGCCGTCCGTGTCGGTTATGCTTACGATGAACGAATTTGCAGCGTATCCCGCGTCCGTCCGGCTACCTGTTACATCTACGCTGAGCGTCTGACCTTCGACTATAGTTCCGTCGGTCAACTCGTATTCTCCGTTGGTCAGCGCGGTCGCGTCGTAGGTCTTTTCGTCAGAGCCCGTCGACAAAGTTATGGGTCTGGGAAGGACGGTTAATAGTCCTTCGTCCCTGGTTATATTGTAGTTGCCTACCACGCTGTTGCCGTCCGCGTCGGTTATGCTTACAATGAACGAATTGGCGGCGTATCCCGCATCCGTCCGACTGCCTGTTACCTCGACGCTGAGCGTCTGACCTTCAACTATCGTCCCGTCGGTCAGCTCGTATACGCCGTTGGTCAACGCGATCGAATCGTATTCCTTTTCTCCGCCTTCTGAAGTAATGGTTATTTCACGAGCGGTTACGGTTAAAACGCCCCATACGGTCGTTATGTTATAATTTGCAGTGACGTCGACTTCGCCGTCCGTTATGCAGACGGAATATATATTTTCAGCCTCGCCTACGTCGGTGAGTTCGGCTAAAAAATTCACATCTAATTGTTGCTGATCAACAAGACTGCCGCTTAAAATTTCGTAGTCCTGACCGGTTAACGCAGTTCCGTCGTAGACCTTTTCATAGTCGTAAGAGAGCAACGAAAGCTGGCGCGAAAGCACGTTAAGAACGCCGTTTGTATAGTTAAACGAATAATTGTAGGATACGTCCTTGCCGTCCGCGTCGAGCACCGTAGCTGTCGGTTTGTTTGCCGCGGTTCCGCTGTTGGTAAGGCTTCCCTCTACGCTGACAGAAAGCGTATGACCCTGCACGACCTCGCCCGTGACTTCAAATCCTGAAGCCGTAAGCGGCGTGCCGTCGTAAATCTTTTCTGCGTCAGCCGCCTTTATTGCTATGGGACGACCGGTTACCGAGAGCACGCCGAACACGAGATTCACGTTGTAATTGTAAGTGTAGTCGGTTCCGTTTTCGTCGAGTATGCGGACGGAAAATCTGTTGGGCAAGGAGCCTACGTCGGTCAGAGTATAGTCGAATTGCGCAACGATTTTGTGACCTTCGGCAATCTTGCCGCCTGTCAGACCGTATTCTTCACAACCCAGAGGCGCGCCGTCGTAAACCTTGTTCGAGCTTTCGGAAGAGACGTAAATATCGGCGGGAATTACGCTTAACGTGCCTGGCTGATATTCGATTTCGTAATAGTCGGTTACGTCGGCTCCGTTTTCGTCGACGACGGTTGCGGCAATATAGTTCGTCTCCGTACCGACGTCGGTGCGGCTGCCCGTGACGGCAACGACCGCTTTATGTCCGTCCTTGATTTGTCCGTCGACAAGCTCCCAGCCATCGGCGGTATGTACGGTTCCGTCGTAAATAAATTCCTGCGAATCGGAGGAAAAAACTATCTTTGTGCGCGTCGTTTCGATGACTCCGCCCGCAATCAGTCCAAACAAAACCACGAGAAGAGAAGTCACGCCTATGATTGCAGACCCGACAATAAACATTATCAATTTTGATTTTGACGTTGCGTTTTTGATTTTTTTGAACATATTTTTTTCACCGACCGTTTTTCGTCGTAATTTATGCGTTCAGTTTAAGGCGCTGAACCACTTCCTTGCACTGCTTGAGCGCGTC
>JBJEUZ010000173.1:0-1880 GCA_051884095.1 Candidatus Coproplasma sp. | reverse complement strand
AGAAGAAGAGAATTATTGTTATAGGCTCAGGCCCCATAAGGATAGGTCAGGGTATCGAATTCGACTATTCTTCCGTTCACTGCGTATGGGCGCTGAAGAGGCTTGGCTATGAAGTTATTATTATAAATAACAACCCCGAAACCGTTTCCACCGACTTCGATACTGCGGACAGACTGTATTTCGAGAGCTTGACTCCCGAGGACGTTCAGAATGTTATAGACGTTGAAAAACCCTACGGCGTTGTAATTACGTTCGGCGGACAGACCGCCATCAAGCTGTGCAGCTATCTCGACAAGAAGGGTGTCAGAATTCTCGGCACTCCTGCAGACAGCGTTGACCTGGCAGAGGACAGGGAGAGGTTTGACGAGTTACTTGAGCAGTTTAATATCGCCCGTCCCAAGGGTCTGACTGTTATGACCAAGGAAGAGGCGGTAAAGGCAGCGGAAACGCTCGGCTATCCCGTGCTTCTTCGTCCTTCGTACGTAATCGGCGGTCAGAATATGACCATTGCGTTTACGCAGAACGATATCGAAAGATATATGGACGTCATTCTCGCCCAAAAAATCGAAAATCCCGTGCTCTGCGACCAATACCTTATGGGTACCGAGCTTGAGGTTGACGCCATTTCCGACGGCACAGACGTACTTATACCCGGCATAATGCAGCATATCGAGCGCGCAGGCGTTCACAGCGGCGACTCTATAGCCGTTTATCCCCCTTACAGTCTGAGCGACGCAATGCTTAAAAAGGTAGTTGAAGTATCTACAAATCTTGCAATTTCGCTCAAGACAAAGGGCTTGATAAACATTCAATACCTTATCTATCATAACGAGCTGTACGTTATCGAGGTTAATCCCCGCGCGTCGCGTACAATTCCCTATATTTCTAAGGTAACGGGCGTGCCAATGGTTGATCTTGCAACCAGAATTATGGTCGGCGCTAAATTAAAGCGTCTGGGCTACGGTACTGGGCTGTATAAAAATTCACCGTACGTTGCGGTTAAGGTTCCCGTGTTCTCGTTTGAAAAGCTGAACGACGTAAACTCCCAACTAGGTCCCGAAATGAAATCAACGGGCGAAGTATTGGGTATCGGTAAGACCATCGAGGAAGCTCTGTTCAAGGGGCTTGTTTCTGCCGGCTTCAATATGAAGCATCCTACAAAGACAAACCCTTCCGGCATTTATTTCACTATAAACGACCAGGACAAGCTGGAAATTGTAAATATCGTTAAGAAATTTGCCGATTTAGGTCTTACGTTCTATGCTACAAAGGGTACGGCAAACGTTATCCGCAGTTTAGGGCTTGAATGTACCGAAGTTGCCCGTCTTTCGTCCAACGACGAAATTTTCAAACTTATGGACGAAGGCAAGATTGACTATATAGTTTACACGGGTAAGACTGATATCGAATCCATTACCAACTATATGTCGCTTCATCACCACGCAATTCTGCTCGGCATAACCGTGCTTACATCGTTAGACACGACCAATGCTCTTGCAGACGTCATTGCTGGACGCTATAACCAATTCAATACCGAACTTGTAGACATAAATCATCTCAGAGAGGAGAAGTTAAAACTAGAATTCTGCAAAATGCAGTCGTGCGGCAACGACTATATATTCTTCAACAATATGGATAACCGCATCACTTGCCCCGAATCTTTGGCAATTAACTTCTCGGACAGACACTATGCTATCGGCGGCGACGGAATCGTAATGATTGAAAAATCCGATGTTGCCGACGCTAAAATGCGCGTATTCAACCGCGACGGTTCTGACGGAGGTATGGCGGCAAACCCGTTGAGAGGAGGTGCAAAATATCTATACGACAACGGTATGGTCAAATCGGATACCGTTACCATAGAAACCTGCAGCGGAGTG
>JBJEUZ010000172.1:0-8070 GCA_051884095.1 Candidatus Coproplasma sp. | reverse complement strand
TGAAAGGCGCAGGAAACAAGTCCGGCGGAGTTGCGCTTTATATCGGCGAAAACGTTGAAGCTATTTCGGACGATTTATTCGTAGCCAGCACATACTCTATTTTATTTAAGAGCATTAAATTTGCCGACAACTGCAAAATCACCGATATCGGAGATTATGCGTTTAGCGGAACGTTCGTAAGCGATTTTACGGGCACGGAATACGGAAATTGTATTTATGCAGGAACGACCGCCAACCCTTATATGGTTCTTTTTGCCGCAAAATCCACAGACATTACGGAAGCGACCATACATCAGGATACAAAGTATATTTATACTTCGGCATTTTATGATTGCGCGTCTTTAGCGGCGATTGAAATTCCCGAAGGCGTGGAAAAAATATATTCGAACGCTTTCAGTTACTGCACGTCTCTTACAAGTTTCAAAGTTCCCGCTTCCGTAAAATTTTTAGGCAGAAGTATTTTGATGGGTTGCACCTCACTCACTAACTTGGAAATAAGCAAACTCACGGGCTGGAAGAAAGAAAACGGAGAATCAGTCAGTCTTACAGCTTCAAAAGATATGTTTATCACCTACTTTATTAATACAAACTACGACTATCGTTTAATACACGACTGATAAAGAAACGATTAGCGGAAACGACGTCAGCGGGCGCAGATTTGCGCCCGCTTTATTTTTTATGACGTTGAGAATATTTGCGGCTGTTTGATTGCTTTTAGTCCGACGATATATTATAATTATATAAAAATCATATTTAAGGAAATTTTTACTATGTCTAAACTGTGGGAAGGGCGCTTCGACGCGCCCACCGCCAAAAACGCGGACCTTTTCAACGACTCGCTACCCTTTGACAGACAGCTTTGGGCGGTGGATATTATGGCTTCTATCGCGCACGCGACAATGCTTGGCAGCTGCGGAATAATTTCGCAGGAGGAAGCGAAAAGCATTTGCGACGGCTTGAACGGCATTGCCGAAGATATAGAAGGCGGCAAACTTGAAATCGAAGGCGCGGAGGACATTCATTCGTTCGTGGAAAATCAGCTAGTTTCGCGCATAGGCGACGCAGGCAAAAAGCTGCACACCGCAAGAAGCCGCAACGACCAGGTTGCGACCGACTTCCGTCTGTACGTGCGTTCGGCATTCGACTGCCTGAAGGAGAGCCTGTTTGCTGTCGTGGAGTCGCTGACTGTAAAGGCTGAAGAGGGGCTGGACTATATTATGCCCGGCTATACACACCTGAGAAAGGCTCAACCCATGTGCGCAGGGCACTTCTTCAACGCGTATTCGGAGATGTTTTTACGAGATATAGACAGGGTGGAACAGAGCCGCAATCGAGCAAACGTTATGCCCTTGGGCAGCGGCGCTTTGGCAGGCACTTCCTACCCCATCGACCGCTCGCTCACCTGCGAGCTGTTGGAATTCGACCACCCGTGCGAAAACTCTTTGGACGGCGTTTCCGACAGAGATTTCGTTGCGGAATACTTATTCGACGCGTCGCTTATTATGGCGCACCTTTCTCGGCTTTGCGAGGATATAATTTTGTATTCCACCGAAGAGTTCGGATATTTCGACATTGCCGACGAATACTCGACGGGCTCGTCGATTATGCCCCAGAAGAAAAACCCCGACATCCCCGAGCTTATGCGCGGCAAGACGGGGCGCGTTTACGGACACCTTATGGCGATACTGACCACCATTAAAGCCATTCCCCTTGCGTACAACAAGGACTTGCAGGAGGACAAGGAGGGATTTTTCGACGCAGAGAGACAGGTTATAAATTCGCTGAACATTATGTCCGAACTTTTGCTTGCCATTACCCTTAAAACCGACCGTATGGAGAGCGCGGCGCAGGGCGAATTCTGTTGCGCGACCGACGTTGCCGACTATATGGCGAAGCGCGGCGTGCCCTTCCGCACCGCACACGCGGTTACGGGCAAGATTGTGCGCGCATGCATAGAACAGGGTCGGACCCTGCAGGATATGAGCGCAGACGAATACCGCTCGTTCGACCCCGTATTCGGAGACGATATCGTCGAAGTAGTAAAGGCGCGCTCGTGCGCGGACGCAAGGACCTCCCTAGGCGGAGCTTCCTCCTCTTCGGTAAGACAAAACATTGAATTTATAAGGGAAAGACTGAAAGAACACGGCGCATAATCGCGATAAAATTTACGCCGCACCGCAAAAATTTTTTGCGGTGCGGCGTTTTTTTATTTGACAGAACTATGTAAGTTTCCCCGATAAGTTCCAAATCATTTTCGTAAGCAAACAAAGCCAGCTTCCAACTGTTCTATCATCCAGTATTTCAGCGGTCAAGTATTATTTCTTTGAACGTTTAATCATACGCCATGAGCATAAAAGCGACACAACCACACACATAGAAAAAAGACTTATGCTCATCCAAAAAAATAGATCTTCTGCTATATGCCTATAAATAAGTTGAGAGTTTATGTAAGCTATAAATTTGGTTATTAAATCAATAAAACAATACGGTCTTAAACCCTTGCTTTCTTGCTCACGGTTTATTGAAATGGTCTCACTTGAACACCCTACTATTATCAAGGGTAAAAAAACTAAAACCACATCCCAATTTACTATATTTTGCTTTTCTCTTAAATAAAAGGTACAAAATAAACTAAGGGAATAATAAAGGATATTCCATATAATTGCCCTCTTAGCACGACGATAATAAAACATAAATCATTTGATATTTATTTCTATATGCGGAATAAACCACCACCAACCGACACCTATATCTATCCCTTTCTTTTGAATATAAGCTGTTTTCATTTATAGCTTTCGGCAAGCGCCTTGAACGCGGGGAGCGAGCGGGATATCATATCGGGAGATACGCAGTAGGATATACGAACGTAACCTTCGACCCCGAAGGAATTTGCCGAAACGAGCAGAAGCTCAAACTTTTTCGCCCTCTTGGCGAACGCGTCGGCGTCGGGTTCTGGCGACTTTACGAAAAGATAGAACGCGCCGTCGGGCTTAACCACCTCGAAGCCGTATTCGGTGAGAGCCGTGCAGAGCGCGTCGCGGTTGGCTTTATACACCGAAATATCCGCCGTCTTGTCGTAGACTCTTTCTACCAGACGCTGAAACAGGGCGGGCGCGCACACGTAACCGAGCGCTCTGCCTGCTCCGCACACTGCGGCATAGACGTCCAAAGCCTGTTCCGCCTGCGGACAGACGGCTATATAGCCTATCCTTTCGCCGGGGAGCGAGAGCGACTTCGAATACGAATAGCAGACTATCGAGTTTTTGTAATAATTCATGACGTACGGCACTTTTACGCCGTCGAACACCAGCTCGCGATAGGGCTCGTCGGAAATCAGGTAGATAGCGTCTCCCTTCCTGCGCTCCTCTTCTTCCAAAAATTTACACAGCGACTTTACTTCCTCTTCGCCGTATACCACGCCCGAAGGATTGTTCGGCGAATTGATTATAACAGCCTTGGTTTTTGGCGTTATCGCCGCCTTTACGGCGTTTACGTCTATACGGAAGGTGCCCTCTTCTCCCATAACGGGCACGAGAGTTCCCCCTGCGTTCTCAACGAATACCCTGTATTCGGGGAAGAAGGGCGCTATTGTTATCACCTCGTCGCCGCTGTTTAAAAGCGCGCCAAGCGTAATGCACAGCGACGCCGCCGCGCCGCAGGTCATATAGATTAAGTCGGGAGTCATACCCACGGAAAATCGGGAGTTTATGTAGTCTGAAAGGGTCTTTCTCACCGAATAGTCGCCCTGAGCGGAAGTATAGCCGTGCACCGACACGGGGTCGCATTCGTTCAGAATTTTTATTAGTTCTTCCTTTACTTCTTCAGGCGCGGGCACCGAAGGGTTGCCTAAAGAAAAATCGAACACGTTCTCCTTGCCTATTTGCGCCTTGCGCTTTTTGCCATACTCGAACAGTTCGCGAATAACCGAACGAACCTTACCGAGCTGCATATTTTTTTGATTTATCATTGCATTTTTCCACCGTCGAAAGTTTTAATTATTATACCCCTTATGCCGTCAAAAGTAAAGGGCAGAAAAAATTTTTTGCCGAAAACCTTAAAATTTTGCTTACGAAAAATTTTTTAAAATGTTAAAATATTTAAAAATAAGGGAGAGAATTATGAATTTTTCAATAGGCGACAAGGTCAGCTACGGTGCGCTCGGCGACTGCGAAATTATCGGGCGGGAGAGAAAAAATCTGACCGGCACAGAGAGAGAATACCTGCTTTTGAGGCAGAGCGAAAACTGCTCTACCATATACCTGCCGATTGAAAAAGCGGAAAGTTTAAAGCCTGCGATTAAGGCGCTTTCTGAAGACGAGCTTAAAAAAATTCTTGACGCAGAACCTGCGCAAATCGACTGGTCGCAGGACGACAGAAGGCGCGAGCAGACTTTTAAAGCTATTATCTCCTCCGACGACCCAGCTCAGGCGTGCGCGCTTTTAAAGGCGATTTACGCCGAACAGGAAAGACTTAAGTCAACGAAGAGAAAGCTGCGTTCTACCGACCTGAATGCTTTAAAAATCTGCGAAAAGATTTTATGCGCGCACCTTTCAAAGACGGTGAAAGCCGAACCCGAAGGCATAGCTATGCTTGTGCTCGGCAAAGAGGAGCCCGAACTTAAAAATTGAATTTTGCGCAAGCGCACAACTAAAAGACGGGTTGAAAGATTTTCAACCCGTCAGTTTTTTGCGGAACGACTCCATTATTCTGTTCTCTATGCGTGAGACCTGCACCTGCGATACTCCCAGCATACAGGCGACCTCCGCCTGCGTCATATCGCGGAAATATCTTAGCATTATCACCTTTCTGTCGCGTTCGGGCAGGGAAGAAATTGCCGAACGCAGCTCAAGCAAGTCTATTATGTCCTCCTGCTTGTCCTCGACGGGCAACTTATCCAATAAAAGCTGCGACTTTTCGTCCTTGTAATCCGACTGCGCGAACAGCGACACCGGCATACGTGACGAGCCCATAGTGAACACCACTTCGCTTTCGGGCATTTCAAACTTTTCTGAAATCGCCTTGACCGACGGCTGACAGCCGTAGGTGGCGGAATATGCCTCGACGAACGCGTTAATTTCCTTTGCCTTCGCCTTGATTCTGCGCGAAACCTTTATACTTCCGTCGTCGCGCATAAACCGCTTTATCTCACCCGAAATCATGGGCACGGCGTATGTTGAAAAGCGCACTCCGTAGCTTTCGTCAAAGCCGTTTATCGCCTTTAAAAGCCCCATACTCGCCAACTGATACAGGTCGTCGTACTCCACGCCCTTGTTTAAATAGCGCCTTACGATGCTCTTTATCAGGTTGCTGTTTTGGGTTAAAAGTATTTCCTTTGCCTCTGCGTCCCCCGCTTTGGCTCTTTCAATGTATCGGTTAGTCTCCTCAACGTCAAGCATTCTCCACTTCCGCTTCAAAATGTTTGGTCATGTATACGACCGTGCCTTCGCCCTTGATGGAATTTACCTTAAATTCGTCCATAAAGGTCTGCATTATGGTAAAACCCATGCCCGAGCGCTCGTCGTGAGGCAACGTAGTATAAAAGGGTTGAACCGCCCTTTCGATATCGTCTATACCCCTGCCCGTATCGATGACCTTGATATGTAGGGCCCTGTCCTCTATTTCGCACTCCACCGTAATTAGCCCCAGATTGCCCTTATAGGCGTGAACCGTGCAGTTAGTAACCGCTTCGGACACGGCGGTCTTTACGTCGGAGAGCGCGGACAGCGTGGGATTGAGTTCAAGGCAGAACGCCGCAACCGCGTCGCGCGCGAACGCCTGATTGCGCGCAAGCGAATAAAATTGAAGTTTTAAATAGTTCTTTGTCATTTTTTACTCCGCCTTTGGAATTAATGTGTAAATACCGCTCAGAGAGAGCACTTTGTCCGCGGCAAAATTAGGCTTTTCCACCATCAGCGGAATACCTAAGCGCGCCGCCTTTTTGTATCTGCCGATTAAAAAGCCTATGCCCGTGGAATCCATAAAGGCAACCTCGGATAAATTGATTATTATTTTCCGCGCTGAAAGGTTTTCGTCTATCAGCTTATCGCATTTTTGCCTGACCGAAGCGGCGGAATATTCGTCCATATCGCCGATCAGCTTTATGTAGAGCGTGGTCTGCGATTTTGTATTTTCGACTTTCATTTGCTTGTCCTCCTTTGATTTAAGAAAATATTACAATGTACAGGCGCAAAAATTTTGTCAAGTTTTGCATTATTTTGTGATTTTTCGGGTAATTTACCGCTTAAAAAAGCGCTGACTTTTATCCTTTCGTCTAAAAGTTAAGCCGCCCGCGCGAAATTTTGCGCGGGCGGCAACCGTAGATTTTATATTAACTTTTTGCACTCGGTCGTGTAACCAGATATATATACCACACGTAGCCGATTATCGGAATGAACAGGACGAAGATATAGAATCCGCTTTTGCTGATATCGTGCATACGGCGGATGATGAGCGTTACCGACGGCAGCAGCTCCACCACGCAGAAGAGCGCGAAGAGCGCTATCGCAATTTTACTGAATGGGTTTATAGCGGTCGGCAGACAGGTAAGACTGATTACAAGTAGTATTATCAGCGCAACCATTATTATAGAATTGCCCAGCACTCCCCACCAGAATTCCGAGCGGGAAGTGCGCCCCCTGTAGTCGAACGCCCTCGTCCAGAACAGTTTAAAGCCTTCGGATAAATTCATAACCAAAGTATAGGTCAATTCTCGCCGTTTTATTCGATGCACATATAAAGATAGCGACCTGAATCGGATATCATCCGATTCAGGTCGCCTGTGGTGGAGATAGTTGGGCTCGAACCAATGACCTTTTGCATGTCAAGCAAACGCTCTAACCAACTGAGCTATACCTCCGTCTGCATTTAAGTTTATCATATATTCTTACTATAATCAATTATTTTTGACCCGTTATCGTACTATTTTCAGTTTTTCGGGCTGAATTTTACCTCTTTATATCGGGCGCATTGAATTTTTACAGTATTTATTGTATAATCTTTACAGAAAGTCTGCCCTTTCTTTAATAATTAATTTGCAAATTTCAAAAAAACGCTTGACTCTCCTTTTAGGGGATAGATTACACTGTTTTCAAGGAGCGAAAAATATGTACAAAATCGGTGAATTTTCTATGCTTTCAAAGACCACGGTTAAGGCTTTGAGATTCTATGAAGAACAGGGTTTAATTAAGCCGTGCTTTGTAGATAAATTTACGGGCTACCGCTACTATGAAACCTGTCAGCTTAAGGAGGTTGCCGACATAGTCGCCCTGCGCGAGATAGGGCTTTCTATCAAGGAGATTAAAAAGATAAAGGCGGGCGAAAATTTAACTAAGATACTTGAAAGCAGAAAGCGCGCGATTTCCGATGAACTGATTGCGTACAAGGAACAGCTCCGAAAAATCGACCAAATGTTAAAGGAGAATCTTATGCAACAGAAAATTACAGTCAAAGACATTCCAGCTTACACCGTATATTATAAGGACGGCGTAATTAAGGACTTCAGCAAAATTACCGACTTTGTTTTGTCGGCGGGATACGAGTGTTCGCAATTAAACCCTACGCTTAAATGCTATACGCCGGACTACTGCTTTATCAACTATCTTGACGGGGAATACCGCGAAAAAGACATAAAGATACGCTACGCGCAGGCGGTTGAAGCGGCGGGAGTTGAAAACGAGAGCATTAAATTTATGCAAATCGCGCCCGTCAGAGCCGTGTGTATAGAGCACAGAGGCGCTTACGACGGATTGAGAAATGCCTACAATGCTGTTTTGAAATACGTTGAGGAAAACGGATTTGAAGCGTGCGACCTGCCGAGGGAATGCTATATCGACGGGTGCTGGAATAAAGACGACCCTGAGGATTATCTTACAGAAATTCAGATTCCCGTCAAGTAACCGCAAAGAGCCGTCAGATTATTGATAACTGAAAAAAATAATCCGAACCGCTCGGAAGTATTACTCCGTATGCGTTCGGATTATTTGAATCTGGTGGAGATAAGGGGATTCGAACCCCTGACCTATACGTTGCGAACGTATCGCGCTACCAACTGTGCTATATCCCCGAATATTA
>JBJEUZ010000171.1:0-1898 GCA_051884095.1 Candidatus Coproplasma sp. | reverse complement strand
TAACCCCGTAAGAAGCGGCTACATCTTCGACGGCTGGTATAAGGCTGAAGTCGACGGCGAAGGCAACCCCGTCTACGACGATGCCGGAAACCTTAAAATCACCTCGGAAAAGGCCGATTTGACAAAACCGATTAAGAACGGCGAACATTGGTACGTCTGCGCAGGCTGGATTACGGATATCAGACTTAACATCAAACTAGTAAGCGAGGTGTCGATAACCGTTGACGGCGTTACGTACAAAAGCGGAGATATAATCAAGGATGTGGTCTTTGTAAACGGAAACGCGACTGTCAGCCAGAACAAGTCGCCCGTTGATTGCGACGGCGCAACCTTCCTGCAGTATTATTACGATGAAGCCTGCACGTTGCCCTTTACCGCCAATACCGTAGCGCGTCCCGCAGACGGCGAACCCGATCCTGTGCTTTATGCAAAATTTATAAAGGGAAACTGGAAGGTTGTAAGAACCGCATCCGACGTTGTGGATATGTTTAACTATTCTTCGGACGACGTTAGTTATTACTTCTTCAACGCTTCAGGCGATAAATCTATCGACATGAGCGGCAAGAGCATATCGCTCAGTATGGACGATTTCAATTGCCAGATCGAGGGCAATGGATTTACTATCGAAAACCTTACGTTCTCTCCCAATATGCAGTTTGTTACGCCCAATTCCGCATATTCGGTATTCGGTCAGTTCGGAAAAACCGCAGTAATAAACAATCTTACGGTTAAAAACCTTTCGGTCAATGTCCCCATCCGTTCGACGGTCAGCTCGGCAAAACTTTACCTCATTTCAAAGGGCATAGACGAAGGTGCTGCGTTCAATAATTTCACAATAGACGGGGCGTGTCTCACCGTCAGGATATCCGAAAGCACTACGATTGAAAATATAAGAGAGGAAGACGGTGTTTTCAATGAAGATAACTGGATATTCGGCGGCGTTGCTTCGGGAGATAATGAAAATCCCACCGACGAGGCGTTCCTTGCTAAATATTCGGGAGTAACCGTTTCAGACTCTCAGCTTATAATCTGTGATTTAACGGGAAACCGTTTAAATAATTAATTCAGGAAAAATTTTCAGGAGGCTATAAATCAATGAAGAAAATCATAAAAGGAGCAATCTGTACGGGTCTTTGCGTGGCGATGCTGGGCTCGGTAGGCTGCGGCGGCGGTAATTCTCTCGATTCCGAAACCCGTCAGCTTCAGCTTGCGACGGGCGCGCTGGACGGCAACTTCAATCCGTTCTTCTACACGTCCGCAAACGACGGCAATATTCTGTCGCTTACGCAGATAGGTATGATTACTATCGACGAAAACGGAAATGTCGCTTACGGCGACGACGAGGCATGCGTTGTTAAGGACTATACCGTAACTATGTACGACACAAAGGAAGTCGGAACGGGAAACGTAATAGCTAACGGCAGCGTAAACGGTAGAACCGAATACGAATTCCTCATTAAAAAGGGTATAAAGTTCAGCGACGGCGTAGAATTGACTATAAAGGACGTGCTCTTTAACCTTTACGTCTATCTCGACCCTGCATACACGGGCTCTTCCACAATATATTCAACCGACATTCAGGGACTTAACGCTTACCGTGCTCAGGACGCCTCTCTTTCGGACGAAGCGGACGTTGACATTGACTCGAATTTCTCTGCAAATGCACTTGCAAGAATTTATGCCCTTATAGACTGGTCTTCCGACCTTAATCAGACTGAGGCAAACCTCACCGCTTCGCAAAAAGCCGACCTTGAAAAGGTCAAGGAACTGTATATGGAGGAAATCACCTCCGACTGGACCTCGGTAGAGCAGAGCTGGGAGGAGAGCTATAAATATACTTATCGCTTTACCAGCGCGTGGGAAGCGTATCTCTTCAATGAAGGCATAGTAACTGTTCA
>JBJEUZ010000170.1:0-8139 GCA_051884095.1 Candidatus Coproplasma sp. | reverse complement strand
AATTTTTCGGCACGAAAAATTAAGATACAGGGGAGAAAAAAGGAAAAGACAAAAGAAGGGCGATTTACTTCGCTTGAACTGAAATGGATACTTTACGACGTGGGCAATTCGGCGTTTACGCTGCTGGCGGCGATAATTATCCCGATATACTTCCACAGTCTTGCCGCCGCAGAGGGCATAGACGAGGCGAGTTACCAGGCTATCTGGGCTTACGTAACCTCGGGCATTACGCTGGTAGTAGCCGTTCTCGGCCCGGTGCTGGGCACGATTGCCGACTACGAAGGATTTAAAAAGCCGTTCTTCTTCTTTGCCGCGATAATCGGCGTAATAGCCTGCGCCGCTATGGGCATACCTATGCCTATGGTTGTGTTTCTGGCAGTTTACGTAGTTGCAAAGATAACCTATTCCGTCAGCCTTGTATTCTACGATTCCATGCTCAGCGACGTCACCGATATGGAGCGCGTCGATAAAATTTCTTCCCACGGCTACGCATGGGGATATATAGGAAGCTGCGTTCCCTTCCTTTTGAGCATAGTGATAATAATGTTTACCGACCTGTCTGCGTCGATTTCGATGCCGATTGCCTTTGTTCTGAACGCCGTATGGTGGCTTGCGTTCACTCTGCCGCTTGTAAAGAGCTATAAACAGCGCCACTTTGTCAAGCGCGAACCGAAGGCAGTTCGTTCGTCGTTCAAGCGGCTGTTCTCGGTATTCACCGATAAATCGCCCAATCATAAGGGCATAATCCTATTTTTGATAGCCTTCTTCCTGTACATTGACGGCGTTTATACCATAATAGATATGGCGACCACCTTCGGAACGGCGTTGGGACTTGACCAGACCCAACTGTTGATTGCGCTGTTGGTTACGCAGATAGTAGCCTTCCCCTGCGCGATAATATCGGGCATACTTGCAAAGAAATTCGAAAACGGAAAACTGATTATTGCGTTTATCGCAGGCTACACGGGCATTGCGGTATTTGCAATATTTATGCAAGAAATGTGGCAGTTCTGGCTGCTTGCGGTGTGCGTGGGACTGTTGCAGGGCGGCGTTCAGGCGCTGTCGCGCTCGTACTTCACAAAGATAATACCGCTTGAAAAGAGCGGGGAATATTTTGGAATAATGGACGTGTTCGGCAAGGGGGCGGCGTTTGTGGGCACGCTGCTGGTCGGCGTAGTCACGCAGGCGACGGGCAATATCAATATGGGCGTTGTTCCCATAAGCTGCCTCTTGGCGCTCGGACTTATTGTATTCATCATCGCTTATATCGAAATCAAACGCCATAAAGCGCCCTTAAGCGACATAATAATTAACCAGGCTTTGTCGGAAGCGGCAGTAACCGAGGACGAGAAAGAATAACCCGCGGCACCCGATATACTTAAAAAATTATTACCTGACCGATATTACGGATTATATTTAGATGCGGCGCAACGGAAATACCGTTGCGCCGCATCTATTTTAGAGCCGTCAACCGCACTCTGCGCGCCCTTGGTCTACGTTGCCGCGCGCAGTAAGATTATCAATTGCCCCGAAAAAAATTTGTAAAGCTCCGTAGGCACAATGCCTACGGAGCTTTACAAATTTATATTACTTTATAATTTAATTACTCGCCCTTGAAGGGAAGCAGAGCCGCTACTCTTGCGCGCTTAATTGCCTTAGAAACTTCTCTCTGGTGCTTTGCGCAGTTACCGCTCATTCTTCTGGGAAGCATTTTGCCGGACTCGGTTACAAACTTCTTTAAGCGGTTTATATCCTTATAGTCGATTACTTCAACCTTTTCCTGGCAGAAAACGCAAACCTTTTTGCGCGGAGTCTTTTTATAGCTCTTTTTAACGGTTTTTTCTTCCATTTTATTTCTCCTTGACTAATTTCTTAATACGCATCAGAAGGGAATATCGCCGTCGTCGTCAAACGATTGAAGGGCGGGCTTTTTCCTCTCTGCGGGAGCTGCGGGGGCAAAGTCGCTTTCGTAGCCGCTGTCGGAATTCGAACTTCCCTTAGGAGTAAGGAATTCAACGTCCTGACATACGACGTCTACCGACGTGCGCTTGTTGCCCTGGCTGTCTTCGTAATTGCGAAGCTCTATCGAGCCTGTTACCGCTACTTTGTTGCCCTTTTTAGCGTATCTTGCAACGTTTTCACCCAAACCGCGCCAAGCCGTACAGTTAAAAAAGTCGGTCTGCCTTTCGCCGCCGCTGGTGTAGTTTCTGTTGACCGCTATGCTGAAGCGGCAGATTGCTACGCCTGACGAGGTTTCGGTCAGTTCGGGGTCGCGGGTTAAGTTACCTATCAAAAATACTTTGTTCATCTCTTTTTCCTTTGAATTTACGCTTTAACGGTAATCATTCTTCTTAAAACTTCTGCAGACAGTCCTGCAACTCTGTCAAGTTCTTTTACCGCGCCGCCTTCAGCTTCAAAGGTCATCAAAACGTAGTAACCGTCGTTCTTATAGTTAATAGGATACGCAAGTTTTTTTACGCCCCACTTGTCAGTGGATACGACCTTACCGTTGAAGTTTGCGACGATGGCTTCGAACTTAGCGGCAAAAGCGTCCTTTGCTTCGTCCGCCAAAGAGCTGTCCAAAACGTAAAGCATCTCGTAAGTTTTCATAAAGTTTCACCTCCCGGTCTTATTCGGCGTAACCTCAGGGGCTACGCAAGGTGTACGCGGTTTTCCGCGCCGTATCAAAGCGGCTTTGCCGCAAAATACCTTAATATAATACAATATTAAATTTTTATTGTCAACTTATTTTTAACGATTTAGCAATTTAGGCAGCAGAGGTAGATGCGTTGATAACCAGAGTGATAAGCTCGGAAAGTTTCAAGTCCCTTAATTTGTGACCGGAAAAGTACCTTTCAAGGTCTGCGTCTGTCATATCGATTATGCCGGCATCTTTTAAGTCGCCCAAAGTACCGTCCTTGATGTTGTTAGTTGCCGTAGTCATCATTGAAGAGAAATCGTTAATCGTACAAACTTTTTCCAAGCCGCCATCTTTTAACAGCATTCTCCATATGCCGGTGGTTTGGCCGTGAGTATAATAAGTTTTTCCATCCTCGACGTTGCTCGCGGTAAGTTTTCCGTTCTCTCCCGCAAGTTCAGTGCACTCATAGTCGGTATAGTAGACATATTCCTCGCTATAGTTGCTGCTGTCGTGAGCGTAGACAACAACTTTATCGTTTTCGTCTTTTTCATAAATTTCGTCGACGTACAGCCTCTGAATGGATACATTGGCAATGGTCGTATCGAGGTCGGAAATAGTGGAATCCTTGACCAGGTTCAGCACCTTGTTGCCTTCGTCGATATCGATTATTTCGCCTATAGTCAAGGTTTCGGTAAGACCCGATATTCTGTCGCTTACGCCGTCTACTGTGGTTGCGTCTATCTTTTGAGTGCAAGCCGCGTCGCTATACACGCCCGTTACCACCATTTTGCCTTCTTTGTTTTCAGCTTTTATATAGACGGTCGTTTGAACGCCATCGATTATGGTATTGCCCGTGAAATCTGCTTCGGTAATTTTCTCTATACCGCTGACGCCGTAGGTCAGATACATAAGTATCGCGTCGTCGGGAGCGATATCCTTTATAAATATATCCAGTCCGAGCGCATTTACCGCGTCGGTAAGCTCGTCGAGTTTATAATCTGCAATAGCGTTGAGCAGTTCGTCGTCGCCGGGGTCTATAACGTCGCCGACGGTCAAGTCTTTGGAAAGAGTGCCGACCTTATCGCCGACCTGATCAATCTTAGTGCCCTTAACGTTGTAGTTTACAACCGTACAGTCGCTATCGGAATAGATGCCGAGAATCTGATATCCGTCTCCGGTCACTTCGGTGGAGATATAAACGGTTTCGGAGCCGTTCATAGCTTTAAACACCGCGTTTGTTGACGTTTCGGAAACCTTTTCGACCGAAGTCAGACCGTACGCAATGTACATCATTATATTGTTGTCCGCGTCGATATCCATTACGTCGACAAGCGAAAGGTCTTTGGTTATATTTTCAAGACGGGTAGAGATGTCGTCTATGGAAGTGCCCGAAACGTACGACCCGTCCCCTTTAACCACGGAAGCGACGTTGCCTTCCGAGTCGACGTTAACGGTGACCGATTCTCCTTCCACCTTGCCTATGTAAGTGACTGCGTCCACCTTTACCATATCGGTCAAACCGTATGCAAGGTAGCACATAACGGCGTTGTCTGCCTGAACCTGCATAATAGAGGTTATCTTTAATCCGTCGACCATATCGCCGACCTTATCGACCGTGGTGCAGGGCATTCTTTCGCCGTCAGGCGTATCCATGATTACGTAATCGATTACGCTTTCGCCGTTCTTTATTCTGGTGTACACGTATGCCGTGCCCATACTGCCGTCGCTCTTTTCGTAAGAAGCGGTATGGGTGTAGCGGTTGCCGGTAACTACCTGCACGTTGCTTATACCGTAGGCGAGGTAGCTCATAATCATATTATCGGGACTGATATCCATCATATCGCCGATTGTCAATGAAGTTGTGATGTTTCCTATAACGTCGCCTATCTCCGAAACGATTACGCCTGTTACCTCTTCGCCGCCGTCCTTAATCGTTACGGTATCGACAATGCCGCCGTCAACGGTTATAAGGACGTCCTGTTTGCCGTTTTCGCCGTCGTAAACGCCGCTGAATGTTCCGTTTCCGTTATCCTGCGCGTCCGTAACCCTGTAGCCCAGATACAGCAGAATGGGGTCGTCTATTTTGATATCGATTACCGCGGCAAGACGGAGATTGTCTACTTTTTCCGAAATCGAAACGCCTTCGAGGAATTCGCTCACGGTGGTATCGCCGAAGAGTTCCGCAAGTAATTCGTCGTCGCCGAGAACGTCGGTTACAAGCAACATCTCAAGCGGAGCCAGCGCGTCCTCGCTCATCGAGCCTATAGTGACGGGCTTAACCGAAACTTCGTTTCCGTCGTTGTCGTAATAGTAGTTGCCCGAAAAGTACATAGCGTCGTCGCCGTATTCCTTAAGATAAATGTTGGTAGAATTGACGTTTTCAGGGTTTGTATAGACGTATTCTTCGCCGTCCTCTTTGGTAACCACGTAAACCTTGTTACCGTAAGCGTCGGTAGTTTCGTAGAAATACTGTCTGTAAATTCTCTTTCCGTTCTCGTTATCGCTTCCGGTATCGGTCAACCAGCCGGTGTTGACGCCGTGAGGATAAGCGTTGTTGCCTGTTTCTTTACCTTCCCTTGTACGGAAAAACGCGTCGTCCACCTGTACGTATTCGTCGTAATATAGGGGATATTTAACAGAATTAAACTTATCGGAGGAATCCGCATACACGTACTCCGCCTCCACGCCCTCAAGAAGGGCGCCGATTAAGGCGTTACCGTCCAACACGTCGCCCATACCCATACTGCGCATGAGCGCGCCGGGTCTGATTTCCATAACAAGATTCCCTATCTCCGTGGGCAAATTCATAAACTCTACCGTATCGAATTGGTCTTCGCTGATATCTACGTAAGCGGCAAGAGCGCTGTAGAGCGAATCGGTGAGCCCGTCGAACGCAGGGAAAAGTTCTTCAATCTGTCCCAGCGTGACCGTGCCTATACTGCCGACCATTACCGATACTCTGTTGTACAGCTCGAGCACGTTTTTAACGCCGTTATTTTCTGTATCCGTATTTATGTACTGTCTGTTCTGGTCGTCGCTGTTTTCAAGTCCGAACAGACCGAACAGGTTGTTGATGTCGGTATTCAGCACGTAGTAACCTGCACCGACAATCACTCCGACTTCCACAATAATTGCAAACAAAAAACCAAGCAAGAAAGCTATGATTCCCGTTACAAGTTTTGAACCGCCTTTTGCCATATTAAACCTCTCGAATCGCGCACACGCGCGACATAATTTTTAGCGTTACTTTATTTTATTATAAAGCATATACCTGATAAAATCAACCTTTTGTCGTAAAAAAGCAGTTTTTTGTTGATTTGGCAGCCGTTTCGCTCCGAAAAATTTCGCTACCTGTTTTCAGCATATGCAAGCGCGAGCGAAACCAGTTTTTCACGCCTGTTTAGCCGCGCGTCAAGCGCGCAGTCGCACAGCAGTTTATTCAGTATTTTTCCCACTTCGTCGGGGCATATTCCCGCGTCAATCAGCGTATCGCCGCGCACCGCAAGCTCCTTTAAGCTCATCGGAACGCCCTCCCGCTCCATTGCCGAATATATTTTTTTCCACTTCACAACGCCGGGCGCAGGCGATAGATCGTCCTTGCACGCGGAATAGTCCGCCTGCTTTAAAAGCAGCAATTCGGGCAAAATATCGTGGTTGACCACTATAAATCTGCGCACCTTGCTCTCCCTTGCGGCGCAATCCATATCGTACATATGCAGGCGCGTCAGGCGCGCGGTCCTTTCGGCAAGTTTTTTGGGAACGCGCAGTCTTGAGCAAATATTTCGCACTATATCCTCGCCAACCGACTCGTGCCCCGCAAATTTTCCGCTCTCTTTCATAGCGACGGGCTTGCCGACGTCGTGCAGAAGCGCCGCAAGCCTTACCGAGTTGTCGGCGTACTTTACGCACCTTAAAGAGTGCTCCAGCACGTCGTGCGAGTGGAAGTCGCTCCGCTGGAGCATGCCGTCGCCCGCGGCGAGCTCGGGAAGAATATACGCGAGTACGCCCGTCTCTTTTAACAGCTCCAACCCGCGATACTGCCCGTACTTTATCCCGTACTTTTCGTCGGCGTGCAGAGTGAGGTTGAGCTCGGTCCAGACCCGCTCCGCGGAGATATCGGAAATGAGGCGAGCGTTGAGGTGCGCCCCTTCAAGGCAGTCCGGATCGGGCGAAAAGCCCAGCTCTGCCGCCTGTCTGCACAGGCGCATCAGCCGCAGTCCGTCCTCGCCGAATACTTTACGGGCGGGGGCGACGGTAGACAGAATTTTGCCCTTGATATCGGCGATTCCGCCCAGGGGGTCGGTAAATTCACCCCGTAATACGTCGTAGTAAACCGCGTTACACTTAAAATCCCGCCTGCGTGCGTCAAGACCTATGTCGGCGGTAAAAAAGGTTCTTTCGGGGCGGTGAGAGCCGCGCACGTACTCGTCCGAGCGGAAACTTGCAAACTCGTATTCCTCCCCGTCGGCAGACAGCTTTACCGTGCCGGTATTGGCGTATACCGCGTCCGCATTAAAGCCGCATTGCCTTGCCGCATCCGTAAGTTCTTCGGCGCCGACGGGAGCGCATATATCCCAGTCGCGCCTGCGGGGAGAAAGCCCTGCCAGAAAGTCGCGGCAGGCTCCGCCCACGACGTACAGAGGAAAGCCGCAGCTCGCGGCTAGCTGTTTTAATTTTTCCGGTATAATATTAATCATAATTGTCCGCATTTGATTATAGCTTATTTTTAAAATATTTGCAATTATTGAGATTATGTTGTATAATGTATCGTGAAAAATAATTTTACGTAATTTTACCAAAGAAAAAACATGTATCACCTAATCGTAAATTCGAACAACCTTAAGGCGCAGGACGCAAAACACATTCAGGCAGTCAAGGCTGTCTTTGAAAGAGCGGGCAAAAAATACAAGACGTATTTTACCGAATATCAGGGACACGCCAGGGAGATTGCCGCCAATATTTCCAAGGACGGAAAGGAGCATACCATCATTGCAATGGGCGGCGACGGAACCTTGCACGAAGTGTTCAACGGCGTTAAGAACCTTTCAAAATGCCGGCTGGGTCTTATACCTTTGGGAAGCGGCAACGACTTTGCCGCCTGCGCGGGCATACCCGTCGGCGACGTAAAGCGCGCGGCGGAAATAATAGCGTTTAAGGCGCCTTCCTGCATAGATTATATAGAAACGTCCGGCGGGCTGCGCTCGATAAACGCCGTAGGCTTCGGCATTGACGTAGACGTGTTGCAACGCACCTATGCGGGCAATGGTAAGGGTAAGGGGAAATATTACCGCGCACTTATAAAGAGCCTTATTCATTTCAAATCGCAGAAATTTACGATAGAAGTCGACGGAGAGAAGTCGGAGCACTACGGACTGATAGTCTGCATAGGCAACGGCAGGCAGATAGGCGGCGGCATAAAACTGTTCCCTCAGGCGAAGATTGACGACGGGTACATGGACCTGATTGTCGTCGATTACCTTTCGCGCTTCCAGACGCTT
>JBJEUZ010000169.1:0-8141 GCA_051884095.1 Candidatus Coproplasma sp. | reverse complement strand
ACAAGATATCCCGAGCTTAAAGACGGCACGGAGCTAATGTAACCGTAGCGAAGGATTGTAACGTAATATTTGAAATCGGCAACCGCCGCGCAAATTAAGCGCGGCGGTCGTTTTATTTCCTACAGCCTTAAGCGCCGTAAATTATCATAATTTGTCCGCGCGGAAAATACTATATTAAAAACTCACGCGGAGAAGGTTATGTTGAGCTATTCATTCAAAACAGCGGAGCGCACGCTTAAGGAGCTGGAGAGCGACGAGCACGGACTTAGCGAAGTCCAGGCGCGTTCGCGACTTTTAAAATACGGGGCGAACGCCATTGAAAAGCGAAGAAAAGTAAAGCCGATAACGCTGTTTTTTGCTCAGTTCAAGGACGTTATGACCCTTTTATTGATTGCCGCAGCGGCAATTTCGGCGGTAATTGCGGTCTTTTCGCGCGATATGAACGACGTTACCGATACGTTGATTATCCTCACCATAATCCTGCTCAACGCAATCGTGGGTACGGTTCAGCAGTACCGCGCGGACAAGGCGATAGAGGGGCTTAAAAAGCTGTCAACGCCCTATGCGTGCGCCCTGCGAGACGGCAAGGCGGTTAAAATTCCTGCGGCGGAGCTTACCTTGGGCGACGTTGTATTGCTTGAAGAGGGCGACCTTGTGCCGGCAGATTGCCGCATAATATCGTCGGTCGGTTTAAAGGCGGACGAGGCGGCGTTAACGGGCGAGGCGGAGGCGGTTGAAAAGCGCGACGGGGTAATTACGGATAGGTCTACGCCGCTGGGCAACACCTACAATATGCTGTTTTCCTCTACTTTTATAGTGCACGGAAACGCCCGCGCGGTTGTGACGGGCGTGGGCAGAAATACTCAGATAGGCGCGATTGCCGATATGCTTGAGGACGAAGAAAAGGGCAAAACTCCTCTTGAAAAATCGCTCGACAAGCTGGGCAAAATCATATCGGCGTTCGTAGTGGCCGTGGCGGCGGTTGTATTTATCATCGGCGCGTGCAATCAGGGCGGCGTTTTAAAGAGCTTTATGACCGCCGTCGCCGTGGCTGTCGCCGCCATTCCCGAAGGACTGCCCGCGGTGGTTACCATAATAATGGCAATGGGCGTGCGGCGCATGGCGGGGCAAAACGTGGTCATACGCAAGCTGAAGGTGGTCGAAACTTTGGGCGGTTGCACCTGCATCTGCACCGATAAAACGGGCACTCTCACGCGCAATCAAATGCAGGTGGAAAAGGTTTGGCTGCCGCATAGTACGGGGGTAAACTCACTTTTGCTTGCCTGTATGACCGCCTGTAACAATGCCAGGGGAAACGTTGGCGACCCCACGGAAACCGCGCTTTTACGCTTTTCCGAAGGCGAAAATTTTTCAGCCGAAATAATACGCACGGGTGAAATTCCGTTTTCTTCTGAAAGAAAAATGATGTCGGTGGGGGTGGAATACGTCGGCAAAAAATGGCTGTTTTGCAAGGGCGCGCCCGACGTTTTAATCAAAAAGTGTACGCGCATTACCGAAGGCGGCGTCGAAAGGGAGCTGACCGAATACGACAGGAACGAAATTTTTAAAGTCAACGCGCAGATGAGCGACGGGGCGTTGCGCGTGCTGGCGTTTGCCTATGCGCACGGCGACGGACTGCGCGAGGAAAATCTGACTTTTATAGGACTGTGCGGACTTGCCGACGGATTGAAGCCGGGCGTTAAACGCGCCGTTGAGGAGTGCGAAAGGGCGGGCATCGCTACGGTTATGATTACGGGCGACCACGCCTGCACAGCGTTTGCCGTGGCAAAACAGGCGGGGATATGCCGCGACGAACGGCTTGTTTTTTCGGGCGAGCAGTTGGACGCAATGAACAAAAAACAGCGTGCCGAAGCAATAAAGCGCGGCAGGGTGTTCGCCCGCGTAACACCTGCGCACAAAAATCTGATTGTAAAAATCAAAAAGCGCGCGGGCGAGGTGGTGGCTATGACGGGCGACGGAGTCAACGACGCGCCTCCCATTAAGTCGGCGGATATAGGCGTTGCAATGGGCGTAAGCGGCACCGACGTTACCAAGAGTGTGGCGGATATGGTCATAGCGGACGACAATTTCACCACTATAGTCTCAGCCGTAAGGGAGGGAAGGCGCATTTCGTCAAACGTAAAAAAGACCATTTGCTTCTTTCTTTCAACAAACCTTGCCGAAGTAATCGCCATACTCATTGCCGCAATAGCGTTTTCCGGTCGCGATTTTCTTCTGTCCACCCAACTGTTGTGGATAAACCTTATTACCGACAGTTTTCCCGTGCTTGCGCTAGGCGTCGAAAAGGGCGACCCGGACGCTATGAGCCGACCTCCCGAGCGGGCGGAAAAGGCGGTTTTAAACGGACGAACGCTTGCCTTTATACTGTGTTCGGGGGCATATATCAGCGCGGTAACCGTGGGACTTTACGCCTTCGCGTTGGCGAAGTTCGGTAATGCGGCGGCAACTACGCTGGTATTTATCAGCGTTTCTTTTTCTGAACTCTTCCACGCGTTCAACGTCCGTGCGGAAAACAAATCCGCGTTCTGCAAGGGCGCGCTCTCTAACAAGGTGCTGCTTGCAACCGTGTTCTGCGGGGTTGCGGTAAACGTAGCGCTATGTTTTTCGCCTCTTTCAACCGCGTTCGGAATAGTTAATTTGACCGCCGCGCAATGGGCTCTTGCGTTCGGCGTATCTCTATCGGTAATACCCTTCTGCGAAGTATATAAACTGATTACCCGCCTCATTGAAAAGCGGAAGAGGTCAGTCGTTGAAAGCTAATCGGCAATTTTTTAATAAAAAGGAAAACGGACAGAAATTGATTCTGTCCGTTTTTGTTGCGGATGGCGAGATTTGTAAGGACAGGTTCAACCTCGACGGAATAGCGATTGTTCGCCCAAAGGCGCAATCGCGTCACTAGTTCACTATGGGAGCAAGGAGCAACGGAGTCGTCGCGAAAAAAAGAGAAAAAATAAGCAAAGACGTAAATCTTTGCTTATTTTTTGCGACACGATACGTGACGACTATGGCGCGGATGGCGAGATTTGAACTCGCGCTACGGTTTCCCGTACTACTCCCTTAGCAGGGGAGCCCCTTGAGCCACTTGGGTACGTCCGCTCAAAGTATTATTGCCGTTCGGATTTCTGAACGCTTACATAATATAACATAAAAATCTTCTTTTGTCAAAACTTAATCGCAATATTTTAAAATTTATATAAATATTTTTATTCCCTGAAGCCGCAGGCGACAAATTAACCGCAAAGCAGTTCCCGTTTTGAAATATAAAATATAATCCAAAGTAAAATATGGCATAAAAAAGTGTGAATTTGATTATTTTTTAAAATGTTATGCGCGCACTTGCATATTGCGGCAAATTGTGTTAAAATAAATTAACGGAAAAAAGATTGGCGCAAGCGTTTGCGCCGACAAAAAGGCGAGAATATGAGAATTGTTTTTTTCGGTGATTCGATTACCGACTGCGACAGGGACAGGAGCGACGACAAATCGCTCGGCAACGGCTACGTAAAGGTGCTTGCCGACAAGCTCCGCCCCATTTATCCCGATATGGATATCGACCTTATCAATAAGGGCGTTTCGGGCAACGAGGTGTGCGACCTGCTTGCGCGCGTTCAGCAAGACGTTATCGAGCTTGAACCCGACGCGGCGGTAATAATGATCGGCATAAATAACGTAATTCACAAGTTCAAGTACGACAAGGAGCTCAACCTGAAGCAGTTCGAATCCGACCTTACCGAGCTGATTACAAGGCTTAAAGAGGCTGGAATTGTCGTTATTTTCCTTGAGCCCTTCCTTTTGCCCGCACCCGACAAAAAGCGCATGCGTCCCCTCTTCAATAAGGAGCTGGAAATTATACACCGCATCTGCGTTGAAATGTGCGACGAATTTGTGGCTTACGACGAAATGTTTAACGGTTTGTGCCAGACGATACCGTACTCGACTTATTCCGAGGACGGCGTTCATCCCACTTTCAAGGGCTCCAATCTGATAGCGAACACCGCAATCAAAGCTATTCGCAAGCACTTGATGTAAAAAAGGCGCGTCGGCTTAAGACGCGATATTAAACCGATGGAAAGATACGAATGAAGAATACGACGTTTAAAATAGTATTGATAATCGGGCTTGTGTGCACGCTTGCCTGTATGCTGTTCGGTCTGGTCGCGGTAATGATAGGCAAGGACAGCTTTATAGTGGCGGTTATAACGGGCGGAGCGGCAACTTTGCCCGTATGCGCGGAGCTTGCAGCTGTCGACAAGAGAATTGCCGCCGAACGCGAAGATGAGAATATAATTGATTAAATAAGTAACAATTAAAGCCGCCGTTGCGAAAACAAACGCAACGGCGGCTGATTTTTATACCAATACGTTAAATTATTTCGGCGCTCTTATTTCGTCAGTCGCTCAAGGGCAAGTTTGTACATTTTAAAGCACTTTTCTATCTTTTCAAACGTAATGTACTCGTTCGCCTGATGAATGGTCTCTTCTTCGCCCTCTTCCTCGGGTCCGAATGCCGCGCCGCATTTTAAAGCGCGCGCATACGTTCCGCCGCCTATGGCTAAGGGCTTGGCGTTCTTGCCCGTAACCTCGTTGTAAACCTGCAAAAGCGTGCGAATAAGCTCGCCGTCGGCGTCGTTGAACAGGGGCGCCTGCTCGTGCATTATTTCATAGGGTATGCCGCGCTTTTCTATCTCGCCCAAAACGGTTGATGCGCTCATAGTGGCGGGGTAACGTATGTCGCAGGTTACGAAGATATTTTCGCCCTCCTGCGAAATGAGGTTTGGCGAAAAGGTGAGCTTGCCCGTACTGTCCTCAAATTCTCCCACGCCGAATTTTTCGTCGAACAACAGCTTCTTCATATCGTCAAGGCCGAGGAATTCAAGTATCGCGGGAATGGCGTTCACGCCCTTGTGCGGGGTGGAACCGTGCGCGCTCTTGCCGCGCGAAATAACTTTTTTTCCCTCGCGCGAAAGTCCGTACTTTTCCGCGTCGCCGTCTGCGCGCACCTCGCAGTAGTCGCATACCATATTCGAAAGGTTGCCGCCCTTTAACCCCTTAAAGGCCGCGTCCTTAACTGAAAAGCGGAACTTTAAGTGAAGTATGCCCTTTTCGGCATAGATAACGGGGAAGTCCGCGTCGGGCGAAATGCCGACCTCAGGCATATGCGCCACCTTGTTGTAGTGGTCTATGCACGCCCAGCCGGTCTCCTCGTTGCAGCCGAGAATGAGCTTTATCTTTTTGCCGGGCTTGAAGCCGCTCTCCTTGAGCGCATACATGGCGTAGAGTGAGATTACGGCGGGGCCCTTGTCGTCCATGGTGCCGCGTCCCCATATCCTGGCGTTGGCTTGGTCAATCTCACCGCCGAACGGGTCGTGAGTCCAGCCGTTTCCTGCGGGCACGACGTCCAGATGAGCAAGAACGGCAAATTCTTCGCCCTCGCCCCATACTACTTCGCCCACGTAGTTGTCGTAGTTTTTGGTCCTAAAGCCCATAAATTCGGCAAGCGAAAGAAAGAATTCAAGACACTTTGCGTTCTCTTCGCCGAAGGGCATACCCTCTTTTGCGGGTTTCTGAGTGGAATCGAATTTAACTATTTGGGAAATGTTCTTTACAATATCTGCAAAATATGCGTTCATAACCGCCTTTACGGCTCTGCCGAAGCAACTTTGTCGTAAAAATAAACAAAGTTCTCGTCAAAGCAAATTTTTTATTGAAAATATTATACACTGTTTTGAATTTATGGTAAAATAAATTAAAGCTGTTTTGAAAAATAATTTACGGGAATAAAAAACTATGCACGAAGGACACAGAAAGCGTCTGTTGGAAAAACTTAAGAGCGGCGATAACCTCTACGAGCACGAGCTTTTGGAAATTCTGCTCTTCAACGCCTATCCGCGCAAGAACGTCAATCCCATTGCGCACGCGCTTTTAGAGCGCTTTGCCGGAATTAAGGCTGTGCTCACCGCCGACATCGACGAACTGTGCGCCGTGGACGGCGTGGGCGAAAACGTTGCGCTTTACTTAAAATGTCTGGGCGAATGCGTATATTCCGGCAACGAGTGTCAAAGTTTTGCAAAGATACGCAACACTTCCGAGTTCAAGGCGTTCGTCTCGGCAAGGTTCCGTGGCAAGGGCAACGAAACGCTTGAATTTTATTTGCTGGACAAGAACGGCAGGGTGAACAGAATAGGCAGCTTTACCAACGGCGACGCCGAGAGGGTAGACGTCAGACCCGAGGACGTAATAAAGCTGATCTCCGTGCACAAGCCGTACGGCGTGTACGTGGCGCACAATCACGTAAACGGCAGCAGCCTTCCTTCCCCTGCGGACGACAAGCTGACCAAGCAGGTTCAGTTAATATGTTCTTTAAACAACGCGCATCTGTACGACCACTGCATTTACGCAAGCGACGACGATATTTACAGCTACTATATGAACGACAGGCTTGAAAAAATCAAAGAAAGTTTTTCGGTTGCAAGCATACTCAACGACGGTAATTAGCCTAACGGCAAGGCGACATATAAAAAAACGGCGAAAAATTCATATTTCGCCGTTTTTTTTACAAAATTTACACAAAACTACTATTTATATTTAACATTTATGGGCTATACTTTAAGCGTACAGAGGTTAAGGCAGGTCCAGAGTCCTCTTCGGAACGGAGGAAAATCTGTTCCTTAAAAGCTCCGGTTCGGGGGGACGCCCGTATCGGAATAAAATTTACAACCCCTTATTTGCCGGGCTATTAAGTTCGGTTAAAAGTTTTCAATATTTTCTCTCCATTAAATAGATTATCCGCGCGGCGTCAGCCGCGCGGATAATTTTTACGGTGTTTTTTGTTTACAAATCAAAAGCGATGGCGGTAACGTCGTCGTTTAAATTATTGCAGAAATTTTTCAGGTTGGTTTCAAGGTTCTTGATAAATTCTTCGCCCGTGCGCGCGTATGAAAGCGTCTTGATCGCGCCGTCCACGCCGAACATTTCGCCGCTTGAATTTTTACATTCTGTAACGCCGTCGGTCAGGAGCACTAAAATATCGCCCTTTTTGTAGGGAATAGTGTCCTCGAAATAGTTTGGCGTGTCGAACCAGTTGGCAACGGGAGGAAAATCCAGCGTTATGCGCGTTATGCCTCCGCCAGACTTTAAAAGTATGGGAGCGTTGTGCCCCGCCATGGAATAGGTTATACTGTTTTCGTCAATGCGCACGGCGGCCACGGTAATGTAATTTCTCTCGTCCAGGTTTAGGTCGGAGAATTTATACGACAGCGTGCGGATAGCCTGCGCGGGGGAATACGCGGTCTTGTCGTAAGCCGCCTTTACAAACGCCGTCAGCATGCCTGCCGCAAGCCCCTTGCCCGAAACGTCGGCAATTACGCCGAATGCGGAATTGCCTATGGAATACACCTGGGGCAAATCTCCGCCTATGTCGCGGCAGGGGATATACATATACGAATACCTCTTGCCGCCCGCCCATTTGCCCGCGGGAAGAAGGCGCTGCTGAATAGATTTTGCCGTCTGCAATTCGCGCGCTAATTCAAGCTCCAGCGCGTCGTCGATAATTCCCATGCACATTCCGCCGCCCAGCGGCTTAACGTTTATGGAAAATGCTACCTCGCGCTTTTCCGCTCCGTCGCAGATTTTCAAAAATACCCTGCGCGAAACCTCTCGGTTGGAATACAGCGCGTCCTCGAACGCGGACAACAGCGTGCATCCCCTTGCGCAATCTGCTCCGCCGCAGTGCGCCGCGTTTTGAGCGCAGCACGCTATTTTACCCAGTTTTCCTCGTATCGAACCCGAAGGGAACAGAGTTCTGAACGCAGAATTGGTAAACGCAACTTTTAAGTTCTGGTCAACGACGATGACCGCGGTAGGAATACCGTCCAGCATTCGTCTGTAATACTTTTCAATCATTTTTCGGTAAATAGAACTGAAGCTCTCCGCAAATCAACCGCGCGTCAAGTCTGGGCGCGTCTTTAAGGTCATATAGCTCGCCCTCCGCCTGAATGGTATAGTTCTGACTTTCGGGGCAGATGGACGCGGCTTTGCATTTTAAAAGTTTGAGTTGCTTGATTTTTTCGATTTTTCCCAAGGAGAGGTAGAGAAAGGCTATAAGCGTCTGGAAGCGCGAAA
>JBJEUZ010000168.1:0-1917 GCA_051884095.1 Candidatus Coproplasma sp. | reverse complement strand
ACTTATGGAAATAGGAACTAAAATCAAAAGACTGAGGTTACAGCTCAATCTGTCGCAAGCTGAACTTGCCGACAGATGCGAACTGACAAAAGGTTATATTTCACAGCTTGAAAACGACTTAACCTCTCCCTCTATAGCTACTTTATGCGATATTTTAGCAGCTTTGGGAACTGACCTTGCTGAATTTTTCAAACGTGAGGACGACGACAGGATAGTATTTTCCGCCGACGACTTTATCGAAAAACACGACGACGGAATGCTGTTGAAGTGGATAATTCCAAACGCGCAGAAGAACGAAATGGAGCCCGTCCTTGTGGAGCTTATGGCAGGCGCGTCCACTTCGGACGATTTCCCGCATGAAGGCGAAGAATTCGGGTACGTCCTCGAAGGAAAAATCAGCATATCTTTAGGTAAAAACAAGTACGTTTGCAAAAAGGGCGAAACCTTTTATTATAAAGCCAACAAAACGCACAGCATAAGCAACACAGGCAAATCAAACGCAAAATTTTTGTGGATATCCACACCGCCTAATTTTTAAGGAGAATACGAAATATGAGCAAAAGCGAAAACATTATCGAACTTATCGACGTAAACAAGGTGTTTGACGACGAAACCGTTGCCGTCGACAAATTCAATCTGCAGGTTAAAAAGGGCGAATTCGTCACTTTTCTCGGTCCGTCGGGCTGCGGAAAGACTACTACGCTCAGAATGATAGCAGGTTTCGAACTGCCCACGTCGGGTAAAATTTTACTCAACGGAGAAGATATTTCCAATCTGCCTCCCAACAAGCGTCCCGTAAACACGGTATTTCAGAAATACGCACTCTTCCCCCACCTCAACGTTTACGAAAACATTGCGTTCGGTCTGCGACTTAAAAGAATAGAAAACACTTATAAAAACGCTGAAGGCAAGACCTATACAAAAAAACAGAAACTGACAAAGCAGGAAATTGACCGCAAAGTAAAAAAGGCGCTTGAAATGGTTGACCTTGAAGGCTTTGAAAAGCGTAGCGTTTCCACACTTTCCGGCGGTCAGCAGCAGCGTATCGCCATTGCGCGCGCTCTTGTAAACGAGCCTGAAATTTTGCTTCTGGACGAGCCTTTGGGCGCGCTCGACCTCAAAATGCGCAAGGAAATGCAGATTGAACTTAAAAATATGCACAAAAGGCTGGGCATCACGTTCATATACGTAACCCACGACCAGGAAGAAGCGCTTACCATGTCGGACAAGATAGTAGTTATCAACGACGGCGAAATTCAACAAGTCGGTACGCCTACGGAAATTTATAACGAACCGGTAAACACCTTCGTTGCGGACTTCATAGGCGAAAGCAACATCTTTAACGGCGCGGTTGTAGGCAACAGAAAGGTAAAGTTCTGCGGAACCACCTTCGATTGTCTGGACGATTTTGAAATCAATCAGCTTGTTGACGTCGTCGTCAGACCCGAGGATATAATTATCTGCAAGCCCGAACAAGGTCAGTTGAAGGGCAAAGTAGCCTCCACCGTGTTCAAGGGCGTCCACTACGAAACCACGGTTGAAATGGGCAAGTTCGAAATAGTTATTCAATCAACCGCCTACACGGAGCCCGGCAAGGTTATAGGAATGCGCATTGAGCCGGACGGAATACACCTTATGAAGCCCGTCTATACCATAAATAAATTCAGGGGAGAAATAACCAAGAACAATACGGTTAAATTCGGCGACGGCGAATTCGATTGCGACGTCACGAAGTTGTATCCTTCCTCCCACCTTGACGACGAGGGATATCTTATCACCGCGCAGGAAGAAAAATTAGACCTTACAGGCGTTGAAGTAGACGTTGAGGTCGACACTCACGACATAACTATGAGTGACGACGAAAACGAAGGCGGCGCGCAGGGCACTATTATTTCGATGATTTACAAGGGCGACCCC
>JBJEUZ010000167.1:0-1925 GCA_051884095.1 Candidatus Coproplasma sp. | reverse complement strand
CGGGGGGATTGACCTTTGTGAAGGTGTCGAAATCCGTAATTATATCGTCGGTCAAGATGAAGTAGTGCGGGCAGGTTTCAGCCGTAACCTTCACTCCCCTGCGCTTTGCGTTGCGGATAATTTCAACGCCGCTGTAGGTGGATACGTGGCAGATATGCACGGGCACGTCAAGGCTTTCGGCAAGGCATATATCGCGGGCAATCATAATATCTTCCACCGCGCGCAGACTGCCTTTGAGTCCGCACAGAGTGGAATTATAACCCTCGTTGACCACGCCGCCGTCCACAAGATTTGCGTCCTCGCAGTGGCAGAGGCACTTTAAATTGAAATCTGAAGCGTACTCCATTGCAAGGCGCATAACGCCCGAATTCATAACCGAGCGACCGTCGTCGGAAATTGCCACGGCGCCCGCCCTTGCCATCTTGCCGATATCGGCAAGGCTTTCTCCCTGTTCGCCGCGGGTTATTGCGCCTATGGGGTTGATTTTGCAGAGGTTGACCTCCTTTTGCCTTGCCTTTATATAGGTAACCACCACCGCGTTGTCGCATACGGGATTGGTGTTGGGCATACAGCAAACCTGGGTTACGCCGCCCGCTACCGCCGCCATGGAGCCGGAGGCAATATCCTCCTTGCCCTCAAAGCCGGGCTCGCGCAGGTGAACGTGCATATCTATTATGCCCGGTATAACCGTCTTGCCGCAGGCGTCGATTATCTCGTCCGCGCCCGAAAGGTTTTTACCTACCTCTGCTATTTTACCGTCCTCTATCAAAATATCGGCGGAAATCACGCCGTCCTTTAAAACGACTTCGCCGCCCTTTATAAGTTTTTTCATAGCCCGTTCTTCTCCCTGTACTCTGCCAGAAGTTTAAGCGCCGCCATTCTTACGCACAGACCGCTTGTAACCTGTTCCTCTATCCTGCTCGCGTCTCCGTCGATAAGCGTGGGCGTAAGCTCCACGCCGCGATTGACCGGACCGGGGTGCATAATGACCGCGTTCGGCTTGGCGAGCTTTAAAAGCGCGTCCTTTACGCCGTAAAACGCGGAATATTCCGAAAGCGAGGGGAACAGTCCGCCCGACTGGCGTTCGAGCTGTATCCTGAGACCCATTACGACGTCCGCGCCCTCTATCGCCTCCTCGCGCGATTTTGCAACGTGCGCGCCAAGCGAATCGAAGCCCTTGGGAATGAGCGTTTTAGGCGCGTATACCCAAACCTCGGCGCCCGTCTTGGTAAGTCCGAATAGGTTGGATTTTGCGACGCGGCTGTGCTTTATGTCGCCCAGAATGGCGACCTTTAGTCCCTTTAAGGTGCCGAACTCCTCACGCATCGTCAGCATATCCAAAAGCGCCTGAGTGGGATGTTCGTTCATACCGTCGCCGCCGTTTAAAACCGAGGCCTTGACCGTCTTTGCAAGAAGATGAGGCGCGCCCGCCATGGGATGACGGATTGCTATGAAGTCGGTCTTTAAGGCGTCCAGCGTCTTGCCCGTATCTATGAGGGTTTCGCCCTTTTGAACAGAGCTGGATGAAGCGGAAATATTCACCTCATGCGCGCCAAGATACTTACCTGCAAGCTCGAACGAACAGCGCGTTCTGGTGCTGTTTTCGTAAAAGAGAGTTATCAGCGACTTACCCTTTAGGTCGTCCATACTCTTTTTTCCGCCCTTGACGAGAGTTTTCATTATCTCGGCTTGGTCTAAAATTTCGGTGATTTCCTCCGCGGACAAATCGCGGAGCCCCAGCAAATCTTTGGTTTTTAACATTTATCTATTCCCTTTGCATAAAAAAAGCGGAAGAAATTACCTAACATAAAACGTCGGCAACTGCTCCGCCAGATTTTCCGATTAAATTGAATTGCTCGTTCTGCGAAAAATAACAGACTCCATTTCAACCCTTTGCGAAAAGTTCTTTTTTTGCTTCTATGAGT
>JBJEUZ010000166.1:0-1929 GCA_051884095.1 Candidatus Coproplasma sp. | reverse complement strand
GGCGAAGATGGTGTCGAACGCAAGAGTAGATTTACCCGAACCCGACAGACCCGTGAATACCGTAAGAGTGTTGCGGGGAATGTGTACGTCGATATTTTTTAAGTTGTTTTCCTTGGCGCCCTTGACGTAAATTTCTTCTTTCATTACTTTTTTGCCTGCATTAATTTTTTTCTGAGTTGTGAAATGGTATCGCGTATCTCTATAGCCTTTTCAAAGTCGAGCTGAGCCGAAGCGACCTTCATTAAAGCCTTTAACTTTTCGATTTCAGCGGGGATATCGTTTAACTTTATATCGTCGCCCGCCTTCTTTTTCGAGGTTATTCCCAAATCGATTTTGGCTTGCTTTATGATGGTTTTGGGAATTATTCCGTGCTCCTTGTTGTACTTATCCTGTATGGCACGGCGGCGGTTGGTTTCGTCTATGGCGCGCTTCATACTACCCGTAATTTCGTCCGCATACATAATTACCCTGCCTTCGGCGTTGCGGGCAGCTCTGCCTATGGTCTGCACGAGCGAGGTTTCGCTCCTTAAAAACCCCTCCTTGTCCGCGTCCAGAATGGCTACCAGCTTTACTTCGGGCAAGTCCAGACCTTCACGCAATAGGTTAATTCCGCAGAGCACGTCAAACTCGCCCATACGCAGTCCGTTAAGGATATCAATCCTCTCCAGCGCGTCTATATCCGAGTGCATATATCTGACCTTCAAGCCGTGTTCCTTTAAGTAGTCGGTAAGGCTTTCAGCCATCTTTTTGGTCATAGTGGTAACCAGCACCCTGCCGTTCTGAGCCACTACGCCCTTAATTTCGCCCAAGAGGTCGTCTATCTGACCCTTGGTCGGACGGATAGTGACTTCGGGGTCTAAAAGCCCCGTGGGACGAATGAGCTGTTCAACCGTCTGCCCCGCCTGCTCCATTTCGTAGGGTGCGGGCGTTGCCGAAACGCATATCAGCTGAGGCACTCGGGCGTCGAATTCCTCGAAGGTCAGGGGACGATTGTCGTAGGCGGACTTCAAGCGGAAGCCGTATCCGACAAGGTTGTCCTTGCGCGAACGGTCGCCGTGATACATTGCGCGTATCTGCGGTATAGTCATATGGCTTTCGTCGATGAACACCAGAAATTTACCTGCGGGGAAATAGTCCAAAAGCGTAAACGACGGCTCGCCGGGGCTTCTGCCGTCGAAGTAGCGCGAATAGTTTTCCACGCCCGAGCAGTAGCCGATTTCGCGCATCATTTCTAAGTCGTAAGTAGTGCGTTGTTCAAGGCGCTGAGCCTCAAGAAGTTTGCCCTCGTCGCGGAACGCCTTTACCTCGTCGCGCATATCGCACTCTATCATCGAGAGCGCCGCCTGCATCCTTTCGGTGCCTACGGCGTACTGACTTGCAGGGAATATCAATACGTGCTTGAGCTCGGACAAGATATTGCCGGTGAGCGCGTCCTCTTCGCATATTCTGTCTATTTCGTCGCCGAAAAATTCCACGCGGACGGCAATTTCCGAATTGGAAGCAGGGAAAATTTCCACCGTGTCGCCGCGCACGCGGAATGACGAGCGCTGAAAATCTATATCCCTGCGCTGATACTGAATTTCAACCAGCCTGCGCATAAGCGCGTCGCGCTCCAGCTCCATACCCGGACGGAGCGAAATTGCCAGACGAAAATACTCTTCGGGTGCGCCCAGACCGTATATGCAAGAGACGGAGGCCACCACTATTACGTCCTCCCTCTCGCCCAGCGAGCTTGTGGCGGAATTGCGCAGCTTGTCTATCTCGTCGTTAAGGCTCATATCCTTTTCGATATAGGTATCTGTAGACGGGATATAGCTTTCGGGCTGATAATAGTCGTAGTAGGAGACGAAGTATTCCACCCTGTTTTCGGGAAAGAACTCCTTAAACTCGTTGCACAGCTGCGCGGCAAGCGTCTTGTTGTGCGCTATT
>JBJEUZ010000165.1:0-1941 GCA_051884095.1 Candidatus Coproplasma sp. | reverse complement strand
CCTGCTAAAATTGATGCCATAATTTTATCTCCTTGAATTATCTATATCTATTTATAATTTATAAAATTATCAGATTTTTTTCGCTGTTTGTAAGGCTTACCACCTTTCCGTCCGCCAGCGTTACGGTATCTTCTATACGTATTCCGTACGAGCCTTCGAAATAAACTCCCGGTTCGTCCGAAAATACCATTCCGTCGCACATAATATGGTCTGACGACGGCGAAAGGTTAGGATATTCGTGAATATTGACGCCTATGCCGTGTCCGAGAGAATGGGTGAAATATTTATCTAGCCCTTGCTCTTTAAGATAGTCGCGCGCAAAAGCGTCGAATTGCTTTCCCGTCATACCCGAGGTTGCGCGCTCCTTTACAAGATTATGCGCCTTTAATACGTGCCCGTAAGCCGTCTTGAAATCTTCGTGCTTTCCGTCGTCGCCGAACAGGAACGTGCGGGTACAGTCGGAACAGTATCCGCCGATTTTACAGCCGAAATCTATTAATATAATATCGCCGAATCTGAGCTTTGTCGAGCCCGTTTCGTGATGGGGAACGCTTCCGTTTGCTCCGAAACCGCAAATGGTAGAAAAGCTGGTTCCGGAAGCGCCGTGTTTACGCATAAGGTATTCTAAAGTTGCGGCAACCTCGTTTTCGGTCATTCCCTCTTTAATCTGCGGCAAAAGGTCATTAAAAGCCCTATCCGTCGCCTGACAAGCAAGGCGAATATTTTCGAGCTCCGACTGACTCTTGATTGCCATTTCGCTCCTGAAAGAGGGAGAACTGTCCGTAATTTCAAACCCGGCATTTGCGAGTGCAATATATTCGGATGCAAAGGTCTTGTCCACGGGAATAGCCAATTTCTTATAGCTCTTCAGAAGCTCTCTGAGCGCTACGCCTTTGGGATACTCAAGAACTTCAAAACCTTCGCGCACGTTTTTCTTAGCGGCTTCCAGATATCTGCTGTCGGTATAATACTTTGCGCAGTCGTTATCGATTATAACGACGCCGAACGAACTTTCAAACCCGGTAAGGTAAAAACGCAAATCCTCCTGCGTAGTAAGAACCGCGTCGGCTTCAAGCGAATCAAATATCTTTTTTGCAGTTAAATTCATCATGCTTTATTCTACCAAATTTATTGATTTATGTCAACAGTATTGTATATTTCTTTCATCGTGCGAGCGTCCTCTGCCTGAGTTCCGTCGGATTCGCTGACTATATACGGCTGCAAATCAAGCTCCTTCAACGCCACGGCAAGCGGTTCGAATTCGGGTCCGTAAATATTGTCTTCAAAGGTAAGGTGTTTAACCTCACCCTTGCCGGAATACATTATTTTTGAAAAGTGAACGTGGAAATTTTTTACCCTTTCGTATCCCAATTCCGAAATCATATATTCAAGGCGGCTCTTATAGTCGGCAACCGTCCTTAAACTGCCCTGTTCCCTTGCATTGATATGACCGAAATCTATACAGGGAATAAAGACTTTATCAATTTTACAGAAATCCACAACCTCTTCAAGCGTACCTATCTGACCGATTTTTCCCATCGTTTCGGGACAAAAATGCAAATCTTCAAGTCCGCTTTCGTAAATTTTATCCCTTAAAATCTTTAGCCTGTCGCTGGTCTTTGCAACCGCTGCTTCCCTTGTCGCCTTACCCTGCGCGGCAGGATGAAAGACAAGCCTGGTTCCTCCGAATAACTTTAAATATTGCGCGCTGTTCAAAACGTAGCCGTAGGATTTTTCCGCTGCCTGGTCGTCGGGATTGGCAAAATTGATAAAGTACGGCGCGTGAACGCTTATTTCTTTATCCGCGCTTTTAAACGCGTCGCCAATCTCCATTGTCTTGCCTGCGGAAACCGTAATTCCCCTGCCGAACGAATACTCGAAGCAGTCCAACCCGAACTTATTTAAGTATTCAGGCGCCTGAGCAGTATGCTTATAACCCAT
>JBJEUZ010000164.1:0-1947 GCA_051884095.1 Candidatus Coproplasma sp. | reverse complement strand
GGGCGGTCGTCAGCGTATCAAAAATTATGAATATGCCCTAGTTGTTGACGACGATGGTAAAATTTTAAAGGCAGATTCGGCTTTCAGAAAAGATTTCGGCTCTACTGACCGAATTAACGCCGATTTTTCAAAATTCAACAAAAAATCATACAATCTTGTTCAGTTGAACGGTATTGCCGGCGCAAGAACGCTTGTGTTCAGATTGCGCTGCGCCGACAATAAGAACTTTATTTATGCAAGCGATATAAAAAACGCACGCGACTATGTCGGCGGTTCGGAGGAAAGCGGTGGAGAACTTGCGACTACCGAGAAGGCAAACGCTTCGCTGTCCTCTGCATACGAAAGTTTTGTCGTTCGCGGTAAGCGTACGCTGATTGGCGTTATGGTTATTTCAAACCTAAATCAGATAGGCACGCTGTTCGGCAAGGATATGGCGTTGAATATTCAGAAGGTCGTGCTCGACAAGGCGCGTGAAAAGTTTACTTACGTCTATGAACTCGACCTCGGCAAGATAGGCGTAACTTTCCCCGACGGCAAAAATCTTGATATTCTCCTTTCAGAGATAGAAGATTATCTGCAATACGTAAGCCAGCCGATTCGTATGGAGGACAACCTGTTTACCATTGAGCTTAAATCGGGCTTTGCGCTGTGCGACTCTGCAATGCCTACTCAGGATTTCGACTATGCAATGAAGGCGGCAAACGCCGCGCTGCAACGCGTTATCGACACAAACGTTGCGGACTACGTCATTTTCCACGAATCTCAGAAGAGTATATACGCTAAATACTTCATTAAATACGATATCAAGCAAATGCTCATCGAGGGCGCATTCGAAATGGAGTATCAGCCACAGTATAATATTAAGGAAAAGCGAATAGAGGGCTTCGAAGCTCTCTTCAGAGTAAAAAAGAGCTGGAACGTAAACGTCGATACGTTTTCATTCATAACCTATGCCGAGCGCACGGGCGCAATGGTTCAGCTAGGCGATTTCATATTCGATACCGGTATGCGCTTTGCAAAACAGTTGGAGGGCAAAAACGTGAGCGTTTCGTTGAACGTTTCGCCCGTTCAGCTGATGCAGGCAGGCTTTATCGAAAATTTTTTGCGCATATATAAAAAATACGAGCTCAAGCCTGGCTCAATCTGCGTTGAAATTACCGAAAGTTTCCTGATGACCAACTTCACCGAAACGCTCAGAAAACTTGAAATTTTACAAGCAAACGGCATTAATACCCACCTTGACGACTTCGGAACCGAGTATTCCTCGCTTCTCTATATCAAAAAACTGCCGATTTCGACCATTAAAATCGACAAGGAATTCGTTCACGATATTTTAAAGGACAAGGCAAGTCAGGCAATCGTAAAATTCATAACCAACATTGCCAAACTTCTGAATTGCACAACAATCTGCGAAGGCGTTGAAATGCCCGACGAATTTGATATGCTTTCCGTCCTCGGTTGCGATACTATACAGGGTTGGTTGATAGGCAAATCTATGAAGCCTGAGGACGCCTTGAAAATTATCGATACGTTCGATTACGAATCTGTTGCGGCGGCTAAGCGTGCACGGCAGACGGGTAAACCCAAAGAGGCGCGCTTCCCCGCAAAATAATCGTCCTTGACAAATTAGGTTTAATTTTTTGCTTCAAACTTAAAAAGGTATAATTATGAATAATTCACTTCTCGAACTCAATCTGCAACCCGGCGTGGCGGTGTTCCTTGTAATTTTAATTACGATTATTTTTATCGTAGCCACGTTTTTCCTCATCAGGGGAATTAAAAAGGAGCGCATCCGCACGCTTGCCGAAAAATATAAGATTAAGGAGCTTGACCGCGAATCCTTCGGTCAGATGATTTATCACGCGTATTCCGTTGCGGACGAGGACGACCGCTTTACGTTTATGCTGATAAAAATCAGCGACTCAGAAGGTCTTAAAACCTCTCTCG
>JBJEUZ010000163.1:0-8347 GCA_051884095.1 Candidatus Coproplasma sp. | reverse complement strand
AGATTTTTAATTTCTATACTGTTTTCCATTAATTTTCTCCTTTACTATCCCGCCCGTACGTTGCAAAAAATTGCCGCACATGCCTTTCTATCAGCTCCATTTTTTCGTTCTCAGTATTCGGCTCACGGTCGCAGAGGTTTATCCATACGGTAATCGGCAGGCAGAACTGCGCCGCCATTATTTGAGAATCGCCGTCGCGCAATACGCCCTGTTCTTGCAGATTGGTCATAAGGTCGGTAAAATAGCGCATTACGTCGGAATAGTTCTGCTTGGTTTGAAGTTTGGCGAGTTCCGGATTTCTGAACTGTTCGATAGTAAGCATCTTTCTGGCTTTACTTATAAATGGGTCGTGAAGAATATAGTTAATCTGACTTTTTACGACTAATACGACTTCGTTGCAGGTCTTAGGGTAAGCGCCGTCGGTATTTTGCTTTGACTTGGCAAAAACCGATTTTTTTTCATATTCTTCCAATACTTGGTTTTTCAATTCGTCCAAGACCGCCTGTTTGCTTTTGAAATGGCTGTAAAGCGACGCCTTACGTACACCGACGGCGTTCGCTATCTGTGAAATTGAAGTTGCCTCGTATCCCTGCGTCGAAAACAGATTCAGCGCGGCATTCAGAATATCGCGTTTTGTGTTTCCTTTATCCATAAAAAATTCCCTTTATGACAGTAATAAACAGTATACCTACCGAACGGTCGGTTGTCAACTAATTTTTAGGTTTATCAAATTGATTACAACTTTTTTAAATTGCGGCTTAAATTAAACGCAAAAAAAACCTGTTGTCAATCAACAGGTTTTTTTGCGTTTATCTTTAATTTTTATGCTCTATCCCGCAGGATAATTCAGTCTTATCAATAATTTTCCTTGCGTACTTCAAAGTAAGCCTGAGGGTGCTTACATACGGGGCAAACTATGGGTGCGGAAGTGCCTATTACGACATGTCCGCAGTTTCTGCATTCCCATACCTGAATGCCCGCCTTTTCGAATACCGTCTTGGTCTCAACGTTCTTTAAAAGCGCGCGGTATCTCTCTTCGTGAGTCTTTTCTATAGCCGCAACGCCGCGGAACTGAGCCGCAAGCGCGGTGAAGCCCTCTTCTTCGGCTTCCTTAGCCATTCTGTCGTACATATCCGTCCATTCATAATTTTCGCCCTCGGCTGCGTGCAGAAGATTCTCTTCCGTAGTGCCAAGCTCGCCCAGCGCCTTAAACCACAGCTTTGCGTGTTCCTTTTCGTTCTCCGCGGTCTGCAAGAAGAGTGCGGCTATCTGCTCGTATCCCGCCTTTTTAGCTACCGACGCAAAGTATGTATACTTGTTTCTTGCCTGAGATTCTCCTGCGAAAGCCTCCCAAAGGTTCTTTTCGGTCTTGGTTCCCGCGTAAATATTTTTCTTTTCTGCCATTGTAATAACTCCTTTTATTAAGATTTAATCTTATTATTGTAAATATTTTACAACAGAATTTTTGATTTGTCAATAGGCAGGTTAAAAAATTTTTTCGTAAGGTAATTTATCTTTGCGCCGCGCCGTACTACATTTTGCGGTGCTGCGGAAAATTAATCAACGCCCGTTATATCGACTGTGTACCAATAAAATCGACTGCGCCGGCAAGGGGGAAAGGGAAATCGTAAATCTTGCCGAATAATTGTTGCAATCTGTGTGTAAAAGTGCTAAAATCTTTAATAATATCCTCATTGTACAATAGGGCATATTATAATTTTACATATGAACGTCAGGCAAGGCATAAGACAACTTGATATCGGAACAAAAGCTAAGCTGCTTACGGGCAAGAGCTTCTGGTGTTCTGCCGAGTGTAAGGAAATCGGGCTGGATTCGTTTATGCTCTCCGACGGACCCCACGGGCTGAGGGTGCAGAAGAGGGACGCCAATCATCTGGGGTTGGGAAAATCGTTGCCTGCAACCTGCTATCCCACGGCGGCAACTATGGCGTGCAGCTGGGATACGGAGCTGTGCGAAGAGCTGGGAAGATATCTCGGCGAGGAGGCGGCAAGCCAGGGCTCGTCCGTCCTTTTAGGCCCCGGACTCAACGTAAAGAGAAGTCCGCTCTGCGGCAGAAATTTTGAATATTTTTCCGAGGACGGGTATCTTTCGGGCAAGTTGGCTGCGGCATATGTGCGGGGCATTCAGCAAAACGGCGTAGCTTCGTGCATAAAACACTTCGCCGTAAACTCGCGCGAGGACGGTCGTATGATTATGGATTCGGTCGTAGATGAGCAGACCCTGCGCGAAACCTATCTTACGGGCTTTGAAATTGCCGTAAAAGAGGGCGGAGCTAAAGCCGTAATGACGGCGTATAATAAGGTCAACGGCGTATATTGCAACCATAACCAAAGGCTTATCGGCGACATACTTCGCGGTGAATGGGGCTTTGACGGGCTTGTCGTCTCCGATTGGGGCGGCACGTTCGACAGGGTTGCCGCGGTCAAGGCGGGCGCAGATTTGGAAATGCCGTACTACGGCGGTTCCGCGGGGCATATCGTGCGTGCGGTAAATAGCGGCGAGCTGGACGAGCGGGCGGTGGACGCGTGCATAGAGAGGCAGTGCGCCTTTTCCTCCGCGGCAAAGCGCATTGTCCGCAAGCCGTTCGACGTAGCGGAACATTCCGCATTTGCGCAGACCTGCGCCGAAAACAGTCTTGTGCTGTTAAAAAACGACTGCGGAGCGCTCCCCCTCGGCAAAGGTGAGCGGGTGGCGCTAATAGGTCAGTTTGCCGACGAACCGCGCTATCAGGGCGCGGGGTCGTCGCTGGTAAATCCCGCTTTGTTGGGCAATATGCGCGGCGCAATGGCAGATTCCGGGCTCAACTGTATAGGCTATGAACGCGGTTTTCACCGCTTTGGCAGGCCTTCGCGCCGGTTGATTTCGCGAGCGGTAAGGCTCGCGCGGCGCGCCGATACCCTGGTAGTTTGCCTGGGACTTGACGAAAAGAGCGAAGCCGAGGGCGCGGACAGGAAGGATATAACCTTTCCCGAAAATCAGGTAGCGCTTTTGCGCGCTCTGTCTGCGCTCGGTAAAAAGATAATCGTCGTGCTTTCCTGCGGTTCGCCCGTAGATATGGGCTGGGAAAAGTACTGTCAGGGCATAATACATTGCTACCTTTCGGGTCAAAGCGGCGCGGCGGCAGCGGTAAACGCGCTCTGCGGCAAGGTCAATCCTTCGGGCAGGCTTGCCGAAAGCTATCCCTTAAAACTTTCCGACGTGCCCTGCGCCAAGGTCTACGACAACGACGCTTACAGGAGCGACTATGCCGAAGGCATTTACGTAGGCTATAAATATTACAATACGTTCGGCGTGGAGGTTAAGTACCCGTTCGGGTACGGACTTTCGTACACGAAATTCGAATACGGCGGGGTTGAAGTGAGCGCCGAAGGCGTCTCCCTCACCGTCAAAAACACGGGCGAAATGGAGGGCGCAACCGTAATTCAGGTGTACGTCAAGGCGCCGCGGGCGCTGGAATGCTCCCCGTCCGAGCTGAAGGCGTTCAAAAAGGTAAAACTCGGTTGCGGCGAAGAGCGCGAAATTTTCATTCCGTTCGACGAATACGCCTTCAGGGTATGGGACGAAATGACCGAAGGATGGAAAAAGGACGGCATATATACCGTAAGCATAGGCGAAAACAGCCGCGATATATTTTATACCCGTGTCGTAGTAATCGGCGACGGCGCGACTGATGAGGGCGAGGGTAAGGTTGCGTACGAAGAGTACTTTGAAAGCCGCATATCCCCCGACCAACCGAAAAAAACCTATAAACGGGGCGAACTTGAAGCGACTTTAATGACCGAGATTGAAGATTTAAAGTATTGCAAGGGCTTAACGGCAAAAATTTTCTGGTTGATTGCGTCGGTTTGCGCCCGTTCAAAAAACGTGGTAATCGCAAATTCGATGACCCATCTGCCGTTGAGATTTATGGCTATATTCCTGCACCTGGACTACGTGCAGACTCAGGGCTTTATAGATATGTGCAACGGCAAATTTTTCAAGGGCTTAAAGAAGATTATTTTCAAAAGATAACAGGTTAAATATGGTAAAAATCGGGGGCGTTTATCGCCATTTCAAGGGCAACGAATACGAAGTTTTGTACGTTGCAAAACACTCGGAAACGCTTGAAGAATACGTGGTCTACCGCGCGCTGTACGGCGAACGGGGCGTGTGGGTAAGACCGCTGGAAATGTTTGAAGAGACGATAGAGCGCGAAGGAAAGACCTTTAAGCGCTTTGAACTAATCGATTGACGCGACGCTCTTTAATTAAAGTTAAGGCTTGTCGCCCCAAGACAAACGTTTTTACGAAAAAATCCATTAACAAGGAGACATCATATGCATTGGGTAACCGTATGGGGCAATGCGGCTTCTATCAGCGAACACAGACCTGAAACTTACGCAAAGAACATAACCTTGCGCTATCCCGTAACCTGTGCGTTCGGCGGAGAAAAGGTCAGGCTTCACTTTTCCAACTTCTGCGGAACAGAGCCCGTAACGCTTACTCAGGTTACGCTTGCCAACGCGCGTACCGACAGGGAAATAAGCCTGCACAACGCAAGGCTTGTTACCTTCAACGGCGAAGAGAGCGTTACTATCCCCGCGGGACAGGAGGTGTTTTCCGACGAAATTACCTTCCGCATAAAGCCGCGCGGCGTGGCTACGGTAAGCATATATTTAGCCGACTTCACGCTGATGCGCAACGGCGTTGTGATTACGGGTCCGCTTTCAAAGGGCTTCTTTTCGGTCGGCAACAGAACGCTTGACTCGGTTCTGCCGCTGGAGCTCACGCGGACCACAAGCACGTTCTACTTTCTTAGCGGCGTGGACGTATACACCGAGGATAGCAACCGCGCCGTCATACTCTACGGCGACAGCATAACCGCGCAGAGCTGGGCGGACTATTTTGCGTTGAAATGCCTGGACGACCCCTACAATACCACGTCAATCGTGCGCAGGGCGGCAAGCGGAACGCGGGTTTTGCGCGAATATTCCTGCATCACCTACGAAAGCTACGGCCTCTGCGGAAAAAACCGCTTCGAACGCGAAACGTCCACGGTCAGCGGTGCGGATACGGTCATTATTCAACAGGGCATAAACGACATCATTCACCCCGTGGGAACCGAGATTAACCCCTTCCGTCCCATGAGCGATTTGCCTACGGTTGAGGAGCTGGAAGCGGGCATAGAGTACTATCTTGACCAGGCGAAAAGGCTGGGGTTAAAGACCTACCTCGGCACGCTTTTGCCCATCTACGGCTGGCGCACATACGCGCCCTTCCGCGAGGATATGAAGAACCGCTTTAACGATTGGATAAGAACAGCCGCGCCCTGCGACGGCTGCATAGACTTCGACAAGGCGCTCCGCTCGGAAGAGAACCCCGCCGCCTTCCGTCAGGGATTCGATAGCGGCGACCACCTTCACCCGTCCGAGAGCGCTTATCAGGCAATGGCGAATCTGGCGTTCGAAAGGGTGATAAAAGAGAGTTGATATGAGGGCTTGCATTTACGGCGCCGGCGCGATGGGCACGGTCCTTGGCGCGTTCATAACCGCGGGCGGCGGACAGATAGATTTAATAAACCGTAACCGCGATCACGTTGCCGCGCTCAAAGAAAACGGCGCGCATATCACGGGCTCGGTCGACTTTACGGTAAAGGTCTCCGCGCTCACTCCCGACGAGATGACGGGCAAGTACGACGTGATTTTTCTTATGACCAAACGGCGCGACAACGCGTTGAACGCCGCATATCTTTGCGGTTTTCTTGCCGAAGGCGGCGTTATATGCACCACACAGAACGGCTTGCCCGAAGATTCGGTAGCGCAGGTTGCGGGCAGGGAAAACGTTCTGGGCTGCGCCGTTTCGTGGGGCGCAACCTTTATCGGCAAGGGCGAGGCGAAACTCACCTCCTCGCCCGATAAGCTGACCTTTGCGCTCGGATCGCCCTACGGCGACAATTCAAAGACGCATATGGTAAAGCCCTATTTAGAGCTTATGGGCAAGGTCAGCGTGGAGCACAACTTTATCGGCGCGCGCTGGTCAAAGCTGATAATAAATTCGGCGTTCTCGTCGCTTTCGGCGGTTACGGGGCTGACCTTCGGACAGGTCGCAAGCGGCTTCAGGTCGCGCGTAATCGCTCAACAGCTGATAAGAGAGGGCGCCGAGGTGGCTTACGCCTCGGGCGTGAAGCCTGCAAAGATTCAGGGTCACGACGCGGTAAAACTGTTGGATTACAAAAATCCCATAAAGCGTGCGGTTTCGTTCGCGCTCATTCCGCTGGCGATGAAAAAGCACAAAAATCTGGTTTCGGGAATGTATTACGACCTTGCAAAGGGCAGACAGTGCGATATAGATTTCATCTGCGGAGAAGTGGAAAGGCACGGCGCGCTTGCAGGCGTTTCAACGCCGTATACTTCGGGGGTAATCGCGCTTGCGCACAGCATAGAGCGCGGAGAGAGAGCGATTTCGCCCGAAAATCTTAAAGAACTTAAATTTTGAGGAGCATAAATAAATGGAGCATATATATTATCCGTCCGGCGACGGAAGAACTACCGTACACGCCGTAATATGGCGCCCCGAAGGGCAGCCTAAGGCGGTGTTGCAGATTATTCACGGAATGGCGGAATACGCCGAAAGGTATGCGCCCTTTGCCGAAAAACTTGCCTTAAAGGGCTTTCTCGTCTGCGCGGACGACCATCTGGGTCACGGACAGTCGGTGGTATCCGAGGACGATCTGGGCTACTTTACCGACGGTAACGCCGTCGACTGCGTGCTCGGCGATATAAGAAAGCTGACGCTGACCGTAAAGGAAGAGTGTTCCGCACCCTACTTTATAATGGGGCACTCCATGGGCTCGTTCTTTTGCAGAAAATATATCTCGCTCTACGGGTCTGAACTTGCAGGCGCGATAATTATGGGCACGGGCTTCCAGCCGTCGGTTGCCACGGGCGCGGGCAAGCTGATAAGCGCGTTAATCGCCGCGTTCAGGGGCTGGCACTACCGTTCGGACTTTATCGACAATCTTGCCTTCGGCTCGTATAACAAAAAGTTCGAAAACCGCACTCCGTACGATTGGCTGAGCGCTGACCGCTCAAACGTGGACGCATATATCGCGGATAAGCTGTGCGGAGTAAAGTTTACCTGCAGCGGCTTCTATACGCTGTTTTCAATCGTGGGCGAGGCGTGCAAGGGCAGGACGATTAAGGCTGTGCCCAAGGATTTGCCGCTTTATTTGGTAGCGGGCGAGGACGACCCCGTGGGAGGATATTCCAAGGGCGTTAAAAAGCTATATGACAAGCTGTGCGCAAATCGTGTAAAGGACGTGCAGCTCACCCTTTACAAGGGTTGCCGCCACGAAATTTTAAACGATGACTGCGCTCCGCAGGTAACCGAGGACATACTTGAATTTTTAGAGGCTAGAATATAAAATGGTAGAACGTTTTTCAGTGACGCTCCCCGCGCTTACGGGCGGGAAAGAGCGCACGGCGTACGTATATCTCCCCGTCGGCTACGGCGAGGACGACAGGCGTTATCCCGTAATGTACATGTTTGACGGGCACAATCTCTTCACCGACGCGGAGGCGACCTACGGCAAGTGCTGGGGGCTGGAAGATTATCTTGACGCAACGCGCACGCCCTTAATTATCGCCGCGGTGGAGTGCAACCACGAGGGCGACGGAAGACTTTCGGAATATTCGCCCGTAAGTTTCAACTTTCACGGCAGAAGGGTCGTGGGACGCGGCAAAAAATATATGGATTGGCTGACCGGCGCGTTTAAGCCGTATATAGACGGAAATTATCTCACTTTGCCCGACAGATTAAACACGTTTATCGCAGGCAGCTCTATGGGCGGGCTGATGACCCTTTACGCCCTTGCAAAGTACGGCAAAATCTTTTCCAAGGGCGCGGCGCTATCGCCCAGCCTCTGGGTAGGCGGAGGCGTTCTGCCGACCTTTCTTACCAATGCGAAATTTAGCAGACAGACCGTGCTGTTTATGGATTACGGCAGCAGAGAGTTTATAAATCACGAACCCCAGCGTCAGGCGTTTTGCGACGCGTATTCGCTCCTTGTACAGAAGGGCGTATACGTAACCTCGCGCATCGTGCCCGAAGGCGTCCACAGCGAAGCCTCGTGGGAGAAGGAAATTCCCTATTTTTTGGCGACTCTCGGCTTCTGATATACTCTTAATATTTTAATTTCCCGTGCGCAGCTCTTCTGCGCCGACCGCTCAATTCGTACAAAAGGAGAAACCTATGAAAAATTTTATCTTTATTTCACCCAACTTTCCTGCAAACTATTGGAGATTTTGCAGGGAGCTCAAGAACAACGGCTTTAACGTTTTAGGCATAGG
>JBJEUZ010000162.1:0-1960 GCA_051884095.1 Candidatus Coproplasma sp. | reverse complement strand
AAATATGATAATCTCTCCGCAGTTTTGTTCGGCGGATAATTAAAGGTATTATTTATGTCAAATCCTCTCGTTGCAATAGTCGGCAGACCCAACGTCGGCAAAAGCACGTTCTTTAATAAGGTTGCAGGTCGCAAAATTTCCATCACCGAGGACCGCCCGGGCGTCACTCGCGACAGACTTTACGCCGATGCGGAATGGCGCGGGAAAGCGTTTTCGCTCGTAGATACGGGCGGTATAGAGCTGCAGTCCGAAGATACTATGTGGCGCGAAATAAAAAAACAGGCCGAAGTGGCAATCGAAACCGCTCAGGTCATTCTGTTTTTCGTGGACGGAAAGGAGGGGCTCACTACTTCCGACTACGACGTAGCAGATATGCTCCGCCGTTCCAAAAAGCCGGTTATTCTCGTCGTCAATAAAATCGACGAATACGCCGAGGACAAGATTTTCGAGTTCTACGCTCTGGGGTTGGGCGAGCCCTTCCCGGTATCCTCCGAACATTCTACTGGAATAGGCGACGTGCTGGACGAAGCCGTAAGCTGGTTCGGCAAGTATGAAAACGAGGAGGACGACAGCGTAAAAATCGCTGTTGTCGGTAAGCCCAACGCCGGGAAGAGCAGTCTGGTCAACAGGCTCTTAGGCTTCGAGCGTTCAATCGTAACCGATATAGCGGGCACCACGCGCGACGCGATAGATACCAAATTTACCTACGACGGCAGAAAATATACCATAATAGATACGGCGGGTATCCGCAAAAAGTCCAAGGTAGAGGACGACGTGGAGTACTATTCTGTAATGCGCGCATTCGACGCGGTTCGCCGCGCAGACGTGTGTCTGCTTGTGGTAGACAGCGTAGAGGGGCTGACCGAGCAGGACACCAAAATCATAGGCTACGTCCACGAGCAGGGCAAACCTTCGGTAGTTGTAATGAATAAATGGGACCTCATCGAAAAGGACACGCATACCGTAAATAAATTCGAGGAAAAACTGCAGGAAGACCTCAAATTTATGGACTATTTTAAGTCGGTCTACGTGTCGGCAAAGACTGGCAAGCGCACCGAAAAGATTATGGCGGCGGTAGACGAGGTGTACGCGCATTCGCGCTTCCGCGTCGCTACGGGCACCCTTAACGACCTTATTGCCGATACGGTACGTGCCAACGAACCGCCTTCGTACAACGGCAGAAGGCTCAAGGTTTACTACGCTTCTCAGGTTTCGGTGGCTCCGCCCACGTTCGTTCTGTTCGTCAATTCGTGCGATTTACTGCACTTTTCATACGAAAGATTTCTTGAAAATACCATTCGCAAGGCTTTCGATTTTTCGGGTACGCCCATTAAAATTCTCACGCGTGAAAAGAAGGAGAACGCATAATGACTCAACTTTCGTTTTCTTCCTGTTGGTATTGGTTTTTGTTGGGCGCGGCGTTAAGCTATCTTTTGGGTTGCTTTAACTTTGCGGTTCTGATTTCTAAACTCAAGCACAAGGATATAAGGACGGAGGGCAGCGGCAATCCTGGCACAATGAATATGTCGCGCACCTTCGGGTTGAAGATAGGCATAATAAACTTTGTCTGCGACGCTTTAAAGGGTGTAATTCCCGTACTCTGCGGATACTTGATTTTCAAAGGCTACGTATTCGAGGGGACGCAGTTTATCGTTTCCGATTTCACGCGTTATCTCTTCGGCACTTGCGCCGTGATAGGTCACATCTTCCCCGTTACTATGAAGTTCAAGGGCGGCAAGGGCATTGCCACAACCTTAGGTATGTTTCTGTGCGCCCTCTCGTGCGAGGTATGGTGGCTGTTGTTCGTGGGAATAGCGTTCTTCGTGTTTCTCTTCACCTACATATACGTATTCGAATGGGGCTCTATGGCGTCGCTCATCGGCGTTGCCAGCTTTACAATCTGTCAGGGCGTGTTCTTTGTAGTGCGTTATCAGACGGCGCTCTTAAACGTATATGTTAT
>JBJEUZ010000161.1:0-1968 GCA_051884095.1 Candidatus Coproplasma sp. | reverse complement strand
GTCGAGAAAGGGGAACTGTATGGATAACGGAGCAATGGAATCCTTCTTCGGAAGATTAAAGGTAGAAATGTTTTATGGAGAGAAGTTTGACTCGGTTGAAGATTTTATAGACAAGCTACATTCTTACATTTATTACTACAACAACGAGAGAATTTCTCTAAAACTAAAAGGAATGAGCCCTGTACAATACAGAACTCATTCACAAGTAATTTAATATTTAATTTTGTCCAAACTTAATTAAATATTCGTGGGGAATTTAAAAGAAGAATTAAATTCAATATATGCAAATAGCGAGTTCATTTTTAAGAGTCCGAGAAATCGGGCTCTTTTTGCATAAAGCCTTCCAGATAGGATAGAGGTTCAAAAAAGGCTTCTGCCGTTAAGTCTTGAAAATAAAACTCCATTCGAATATAATTAAATTGCTACCTGCCGGTTGCAATAAATAATCGAATGGAGGACGAATCGGCTACTTTGTGGTGGTCGATTTTAAGTTTTGCCGATATGAACAGGAGAGAACAACTGTTTATGCGAGCGGCAGGGTTATTAAAAACTCAAGCTTTCCGTCTTCCTGTCTGTAAGTCAGCTCTCCGTTCATCGAACGCATAAAATTTCTCGAAATATAAAGCCCTATACCCGTATTGTTTTCAGATACGGTTTCCGAATAGTAGGGCATAAAGACGTCTTTGCTTTCGTCTATACCCTTACCGTCGTCGGCTATGGAAAGTATGCAGACGCCCTTTTTCTTTGTAGCCGCAATAAGAATGTTTTTACATTCTGAATGCTCTATGGCGTTGAGGATCACGTTCCCTATAACAGAATATAGATTATTGTACTGCGCATAGACGGCTATTTTACAAGCAATTGTTTTCAGACATATTCCGTTTGCGGTGCAGTCCGGCTCGAAGTCCTCATGAGTGCGCACGAGCAATTCGTTTAAATCGAAAATCCGCGACTCCTCGGCGGCAAAACTGTTTTTTGCATAAGAAGATAATTCGGCAAAATTTCGGTTCAGTTCGTTGACTTTTTTGCTGAGGATATCTATCGTTTTACAAAGTTCGCGGTCCTGTTCTCTCTGTCTCAATATACCGAGGTAATGCTCTATACTTGCGGCAGGCTTTTTCATATCATGGGATACGTATCGTAATAGCTCGTCGCGCTCTTCAAGCATGGTTTTCATTTCTTTGGTTCGAATCTGAACCTCCGATTGCAGGTTTTTAGTGAGATAATTAAGCCTTTTTTCTTGTCTGATAAAGACGCAAAGTCCTAAGAAAGCCGTGTAGGCGATAATGATAGCGCACATCCAGAGCGCAGGGTTGAACGCCGCAAACAGATTGCCGTCGGGCAGACACAGTGAAATTCCCATAATTCCTGCGAGCAAGGAATTTATAAGATAGATAACGTCACCCTCTTTTTGTTTTGCATAGACAAAAACCGAAATTACAATTGCGCATGAACATATCAGCGTAACGACGAGCGAATAAAAGCCTGACCATGCAGAAACGTCGAAAGGCAGAATCTGTAAAAGCGGAACGGATAGACATAAGACGTGTGATAGAACAGCAAACACTATCCATACCTTAAACGGCGTTTTTTTATTCCTGAGGGCGTAAAACGCTGAAAGCATAGTTAATGCACACATTAAAGTGCGGACAAACTTCCAGAAATAGGGGAAAGAGGTCGCCACCGTCAGGACGTAAGAGGAAAAGACGATTCCGAAAATGCCGAATACTATGCCGAGGTGAGGTAAAAAGGAAACCGTCTTTTTCAAGAAACATACGAAAACAAAAATCGCAGAGATCAGAGCGGCAAGGACGAATAAAATTATCGAAAGCGTATTGTCACGTGCTACCGCATTGCGAACGGCTTCGTCCGACCCGATGAGAGGGATGCCTTCTATCCCTGCCTCTTTGATGCTTCCGGCCTCATAATGAATGGTTACGACAGTCGCTGCAAGAAGTGCGTCTGGCG
>JBJEUZ010000160.1:0-1995 GCA_051884095.1 Candidatus Coproplasma sp. | reverse complement strand
GTCGGTTTGTCTGTTGCTTTGCGCGTTTACTATCGACTATAAATCTTCGGTAAAGTCCCTTACCCATCCATATATAAACACCTACGAATGCACTCAGGCAAGACTAGGAGACGAAAACCTGCTTGAAAAATACGAATACTTTAAAATAACCTTTCTTGACACAAAGGAATTGCAGGTATCATTCAAAAGAATAGGCGGAAAACGTCACGACTATACCTGCGCATATTCTTACGACGATAAAACCAAAGAGTTTTCCGCCGAACTCGGAATTCTGGGCTTTACGTTCAGACAAAAGACCGTGATTGAAAACGGAAAATTCACAATCAGTATGCCTATATTTACCAAACAACTATTTATGCTTTTTGAGGTCAAATAAAAACCATGCGGCGGAAACAGATTTTCCGCCGCATTAAATTAACCTTTATAATTGCCTGTAATTTCCTCTACTCCCTCGTTTTCAATCTTATTGAAAATCGCTTCGTCCGTCTTTTTTGTAACCTCTTCAACCGACGCGCTGTCGCTGCTGAGGATATCCTCTATGGTAACCTGTCCCTCTGTCGCACCGCCCAAAAGTTTTCTGGTTTCCTCGTCGTAAAAGGCAAGGTCGTAATCCATTTTTGTTATCTTTCCGTTCGAATAAGCCTCTAACAGTTTCTGGCTTTCGCGTAATTTAATTTTCTTCTGTTTTGTATAAACCAAAAAGTATGCCAGAAGCAGAATTAAAAAAACTCCGCCGGCACAAATCATAACTATATATACCGGTTCCATAAGTCGATTTTACTACTAAAAAGCATTAATGTCAACTTTTAATCGGACTGCACGGCATTATAATTTATCATACTATTCTTTAATGAGGCTTAAAAACATAATTGCAGGATATAATTAATATATTATAGCTATGAAGAAAATTATGTTTTGCGGCGGAGGAAGCGCCGGTCACGTAGTTCCGAATATCGCACTCTGCGAACAACTTAACGAAAAATACGAGCTTTGTTACTTGGGAACAGACGGCATTGAAAAGGACGTCTGCGCACAGCACAATTTAAATTTTTATCAATTCAAAGCCGCAAAACTCGTGCGAGGCAAACTGTTTTGTAACCTTTTGTTGCCCATAAAAGTATATAACAGCGTAAAACAATGCGAGCAGTTAATAAGAGAAGTAAAACCCGACTTGTTGTTCTGCAAGGGCGGCTACGTAAGTTTACCCCCTGCCTTTGCAGCAAAAAAATTTGGAATCCCCGTTCTTACTCACGAATCGGACGTTAAGATAGGTCTTGCAAACCGACTGATTGCAACTAAATGCAGGCGTGTGCTGACTTCTTTCCCCGTTACCGCAAATAAGGTAAAAAACGGCGTATATACGGGGACGCCTTTAAGATTAAATCTTTTCAGGCGCGACAAAATTATCGCCAAGCGCGAATACGGTTGCGACCTACGCCCCACAATTCTGATATTCGGGGGAGGCAGCGGCTCGGAAATCATCAACAAATCCGTAAGGCAAGTCGCTGCCGAGCTTTGCAAAAAATACAATATCCTGCACGTCTGCGGTAATGGCAACGTGGTTTACTCAACTGTATACGGATACAAACAGATTGAATTCATTCAAGATATGGGTCTGGCATACGCCGCTGCAGATTATGCGGTGGCGCGTTGCGGCGCTAATTCAGCAAGTGAACTTATTGCCCTTAAAATACCCACCCTGTTTATTCCCCTTGAAAACAGACGAAGCCGCGGTGACCAGCTAGCAAACGCTGAATATTTTGAAAGCCGCGGTCTTTGCCACGTAATGCGTCAGCGCGACTTGAACGGTAACAGCTTAATGACGGCAATAGAAGAACTGATTGCCGACGGAAATTTAAAATCCGCGCTCAAAGAGAACGTCTTTAAGCGCGGAAACGAAAGAATTATTGAAGAGATTGAATCGGCTCTGACCTGAAACAATCAGGCTATGAGACCCTCTATTAGAATTTTCAAGCCGATACCTATAAGCACAAC
>JBJEUZ010000159.1:0-2007 GCA_051884095.1 Candidatus Coproplasma sp. | reverse complement strand
CTTTCGTTCGCGCTACGCTTAAAAACGTAGTTACGGGTCAGGTTCTTTCCGACATCACCTTCAACCCCACGGCTAAACTCGAAACGGCTCAGGTAGAGACGAGAAAGATGACTTATTCATATACCGACGGCGAGTTCTATTACTTTATGGACCCCGATACCTTCGATATGATAACTCTCAATCTCGACCAGGTTGAAGACGCGCTCAAGTATATAAAAGAGAACGATATGGTTACCATCAAGTTCCTCTACGGCAACGCATTCTCGGTTGAACCCGAAAATTTCGTTGAACTTAAGATTATCGAATGTGAACCGGGCGTTAAGGGCAACACCGCAACCAACGCAATGAAGAATGCTACGGTTGAAACCGGCGCTACCATTCAGGTGCCTATGTTCATTGAAGAGGGCGAAGTTATCCGTATCGACACGCGCAGCGGCGAATATATGTCGAGGGTAGGCAAATAATTTTAAATGAAAGCGGTCATTCAGCGCGTTAAGTGCGCGTCGCTCTCTGTAGACGGCAAGCTCATTTCCGAAATAGGTTGCGGGCTTGTGGTCTTTCTCGGAGTTAAGACGGGAGATATGCGCTCTGCGGCGGAACAGATTGCCGGAAAAATTTCGCGTCTGAGAATTTTTGAGGACGGGAACGGCAAAATGAATTTGTCCGTCAAGGACGTAGGGGGCGAAGTTTTGCTCGTCTCTCAGTTCACGCTGTACGGCGATTGCTCACACGGAAACCGCCCCAGCTTTACGCTTGCAGAACGTCCCGAATATGCAGAGCCTTTGTACGAGTATTGTGCTCAACTTTTAAGCGAAGAGGGCGTTTCTGTAAAAAAGGGAGTATTCGGCGCTGATATGAAAATTCAGCAACTCAACGACGGACCGGTAACAATAGTTTACGAAGTATAAAAATCAGGGCGGCTGGGTTCGCCCTGTTTATGCTATAATTATGGAAATTTTGTATATGGGCACAGGTGCGGCGGAAGGTTTTCCCGCTATGTTCTGCAACTGTGAAAACTGCATAAAGATAAGGGAAGCCGGCGTTAAGGAATACCGTACCCGCTCGCAGGTTTTAATCGACGGCGTTTTATCGGTTGATTTTCCGCCCGAAGCCTATGCTCATTCGTTGCGCTTCGGCGTAAGTTATTCTGCGCTCAGGTATATCCTTGTAACTCATTCGCATATGGACCATTTTTATGCCCACGATTTTATACTTCGCGGCTATAAATACGCGCAGTTGGAATGCGATACGGTGCAAATTTGCGGCAATTCAGAGGTAACCAAGGTGTTTTCGGAATGTACCGCAAGGGAAATGAAGCCTGAGGTTGCGCCTCGCGTAATCATGCGCGAAGTAAAACCGTATTCGTTGTTCACGCTCGGCGAATACCGCATTATTTCAATTCCAGCAGAACACAGCAAGACCGAGGAAGCGCTTTTATATTTTATTGAAAAGAACGGCAAGGGATATCTTCACCTGTACGATACGGGTAACGTCTCTGCGGAGGCTTTAAATTTTCTTGCTAAAAACGCCGCAAAGGCGCAGGTCGTCAGTTATGACTGCACGTTTGGGGAAAAATCGGGAAACTTAGCTGCAAGGCATATGGGAATTGCCGACGTTGAAGCGATACGCACAGGACTGAAGGACAGAGGTATTATCGACGAAAATACTGTCAACGTAATAACTCATTTTTCTCACAACTGCAATCCGACCCGCGACCGATTGAAGGAGATTGAAGATAAACATTCAGTCGTCGCCGCATACGACGGTATGCTTATAAATATTTAGTTATGCACGTTATCAAGCACTTTATAACAATCACGCGTCATCGTCACGTGGTTATGCGGCACTGCTTTAAGGTGGGTCTCTACCGTCAGGGTCTGACGCACGACCTTTCCAAATACTCCCCGTCGGAGTTCTGGCCGGGAGCAAAATACTATCAGGGCAACCGCAGTCCTCAGGTAAGGGAAAGGGAGTTGTTCGGCTATTCTGCCGCTTGGCTTCATCACA
>JBJEUZ010000158.1:0-2014 GCA_051884095.1 Candidatus Coproplasma sp. | reverse complement strand
CTTTCGGCGGAGTTCACATTCTTTCGCCCTACGAGGCAAAGAAGGATACGAGCTGGTACAAGGGCACGGCAAACGCAATTTATCAGAATATCAGATTTATGAAGATGTATGACCCTGAATACGTTCTGATTCTTTCGGGCGACCACATCTACAAGATGGATTACGATAAGATGCTTGCGGCTCATAAGGAAGCAGGTGCAGACTGTACCATAGCTTGTATGAAAGTTCCTATGAAGGAGGCTTCCAGATTCGGTATTCTCAATACCAATCCCGACGGCACGATTTACGAATTTGAAGAAAAACCCAAGCAGCCTAAGAGCGATTTGGCTTCAATGGGTATCTATATTTTCACCGCATCAAAGCTCTTCAAGTATCTTGAACTTGACGAGCAGGACCCCAATTCAGAGAAAGACTTCGGCAAGAACGTTCTTCCCGCAATGCTCAATGCAGGCGAAAAGATGCTCTCTTACCGTTTCGAGGGTTACTGGAAGGACGTAGGTACGATAAGTTCGCTTCTCGAAGCGAATATGGATTTACTTGGAGAAGTTCCCAATTTCGATCTGCGCGACAGCGAAAGAGTAATTCATTCTAGAAGCCCGCTTGCGCCTCCCGCATACGTTGAAGGCACCGTTGTAAATTCAATGATAGCTAACGGATGCGAAGTTGAAGGCGAAGTTATCAATTCCGTTGTCGGAACTAACTGCGTCATCGAAAAGGGCGCGGTCGTTAAAGACAGCGTTCTTATGGGCAACATAGTTGTCAAGTCGGGCGCTTCGGTTAACTATTCTATCATCGACGAGGAAGTAACTATCGGCAAAGACGCAAAAGTTGGCGACGTAAGGGAAGTAGCAAGCAAAGTTGAAGGAAAGACAAGCGGTATCACCGTGCTTGGTCGCGGAATTGTCGTCAGCGACGGTGCCGGCGTGCCTGCAGGCGAAATCGTAGATAAAAACGTATAAGGGGGAGAGATTAAAATGACAACGGTTGGCGTTATATTTTCAAGCATAAACGACGAGCAGGTTCCTGAGCTTACAAAGGTAAGGTCTAAGGGCTCTATTCCTTACGGTGGAAGATACCGTCTGGTTGACTTTGCTCTTTCCAATATGGTAAACTCCGGAATCACTACCGTAGGTATGATTACCAAAAACAATTACCAGTCTCTTATGGATCATCTCGGTTCAGGCAAGGAATGGGATTTGGCAAGAAAGGAGGGCGGACTCATTTTACTGCCTCCTTACAGCGACGAGAGCGAAATTCTCTATAAAAACCGTCTTGAGGCTTTGAAGGGCGCTATGGCTTTCCTTAAAAAGTGCAAAGAGGACTTTGTGGTAATAGCTGACAGCGATGCTGTATATAAACTCGATTACAGTAAGGTAATCGAACAGCACGTCGCTAAAAACGCAGATATTACGATGGTATATCACGAACACGAAGAGGGAGCAGTTAAATCCTATATGATGCTGGAAACCGACAACGATGATAAGGTTACTTCGATTGCGGTAAATCAGCACGGCGACGGCATAAGAAAGCACTACATAAACGTATTTGTTGCAAGAACGTCGTTCCTTCTTAACCTTATTCAGACGGCTATTTCGCGCGGATTGTCCAGCTTCTCAGGCGATATTCTCGTTCCCGGTCTCAAGACTTACAATATTTACGGTTATAAGTTTGAGGGATATTACCAGAATATCGACTCACTCGAATCCTTCTTCAAGGCAAATATGGATCTTCTCGACAAGCAGACCCGCAAGGAACTTTTCGGAAACAGAGACGTTTATACCAAGGTTAACGACGCGCCTCCTGCTAAATTTACCGAAACCGCAAAGGTTACCAATTCGCTTGTTCACGACGGTTGCTTAATCGAAGGTACGGTTGAAAACTGTATTCTTTTCCGCGGCGTTAAAATCGGTAAGGGAACGGTTGTTAAGAACTCCATTATAATGAGCGAAAACGTTATAGGTGAAAACTGCAATATCTCTTACGTTGTCAGCGATAAGGATTCGGCTATAGCAGA
>JBJEUZ010000157.1:0-2015 GCA_051884095.1 Candidatus Coproplasma sp. | reverse complement strand
ATCCAAGAAGCAATACTTGAGAACACTCCAGTTATCTGAGAAACGACAGACATTAAAATTAACCTCCATTTTTATTCTTTGTATCTTCGACCGACTGCGCATATTCGGTTAAAGTTGTTTGAAGTTCGTTAAAGTGAAGTAAAAGCAACTTCGGATAACGAATTAAAGTTGAACGTACAGCGGAAACACGACCGCCGTCAATAAGTTTTTTACACTTTGATATGAGTTTATCCTTTGTCATATTCTTTGACCTACAATAAACAATTATTTTTGAAACAGCTAAAAGCACAACAAGCGCAAGCAATAAGTAAATCATTACTCAACCACCAACTTTGAACCATCTATTTCACCGATACATACTTTATAATCAGGTGCTATAGTGTACAAGTCGGCAACCGACCGCCCAAGGCACTCGGCAATAGCCGAACGGTCAAGACATAAAAATATGAGCCTGTAGCCTAAATCAACGTAAATTACGTCAAAGTAGTTACCACTCTTACTCTTGCGCTTTTCATAGTAAAGTTTGAACATAAAAAACCTCCGAAATAATTTTGTTCGGAAGTTATTTCTTGTTGGTACATTCATCTGCCATAATGCGCAGATTATGCCAGCCGAAGTATCCCGTAAAACTATCTTTTTACAAATAATTAAATTGCATTTGACTTTAAAAAGATAATATGATAATATTCAATTATAATTATTCGTAAAAGTTAATGTGTTTTACGAAGAATTACTTTCCCTCCCATCGGCGCGATATTTAATTTATTTGGCGCGGAAATTAATTAACTAGGTTTTTTTATGTCTACTTCTACCGATTATTATGCACAACGAAATATAAAAAATCTCGAAGCTATCGACAGATTGCTCGAATTTGAACTCCCTGAATTTTGTGCCGATTATTTTCTTGCAATTGATAGTCAGACTTCAACTCTCACTCGTCTTAATTATGCGCACGATTTAAAAATATTCTATTATTTCTTGCTTCAAAAACGGTTCAAGCATTACTCTTCAGTTAAAGATTTTTCGTTGCAGGATTTAGAAAGCGTTACAAACAATGACATCGAGATGTTTTTGTCGTTCTTATCTCGCTATAAATATCAGGGTAAAAATCATACTTGCAACGAACGCGCCAAGGCTCGCAAGCTCTCTTCCGTGCGCGCAATGTTTAAATACTTTTTTAACCGCGATATGATTAGCGTAGATAATTCGGCTAAAGTAGCAACGCCTAAACTTCATGAAAAGCCTATCGTCAGGCTTGACGGCGAAGAAGTTTTCAATATCATCGACGTTGCCGAAACGGGCGACGGTCTCTCCCCTCATCAGCGAGCTTTTCACGAAAAGAGCAGAATACGCGATAGCGCTATCTTAATTCTCTTTCTCGGAACAGGAATCCGTATTAGCGAGTTGGTCGGTCTGAATAATAATGACGTGAATTTTAAGGACAATTCCTTTGTCGTGACAAGAAAAGGCGGAAGTAAGTCAATACTCTATTTTGACGATAACGTTGCCGACGCTTTGAAGCGTTATATGGACTATAAACAGGAAAGTGAAGTCTCCGTCGATGAAAAGGAGGCCCTCTTCCTGTCTTCACAGAAAAAACGTATAACAGTACGAGCCGTTGAAAATTTAGTGCAGAAATACGCTAAAATCGTTTCTCCGCTTAAAAAAATATCCCCCCATAAACTTCGCAGCACTTACGGCACTCAGCTTTATAAGGCGACGGGCGACATTTACGTCGTTGCCGACGTTTTGGGGCACAAGGACGTAAATACTACGCGTAAACATTACGCCGCAATCAGCGACGACACAAGGCGCTCGGTTGTAGGTAAAGTTAAATTGCGTCCCGATACGGACGAATAATTATGAGTGAAACAGAAAAAATTTTTATAATACAACCTATTTTTAACGATAATTATAAAGTTTTGCATGAAGAAGCGGTATCTTTAATTGAAAGCGCAGGCGCTCTGTACTTCGGAACGTGCTACCAGAATATTAAACAGATTAATCCTGCCACG
>JBJEUZ010000156.1:0-8720 GCA_051884095.1 Candidatus Coproplasma sp. | reverse complement strand
CGTCGCCGATTGTACGTGCTTTTTGAAGATTGAGTTCGGGAATAGACGTACAACCTGAGAACGCGCCGTCGCCGATAACTTCAAGGTTTTCCATACCCTTTACGGTCTTTAACAAATTACAGTTATAGAACGCGCTGTCGCCGACTTCGGTTATTTTGCTAAGATCTACCGTTTCCAGCTTGGTGCAGTAGCTGAAGGCACCGTCGCCGATTACGCGGGTATTATTGCCGAGCGTAACTTGGGTCAACGACGACAATATTATGCTTCCGTCCGACATATTGCCGGGATAGAACGTGAACGAACCTGTCGTTGTGGCATTTGGTCCGAATGTCGCCTTTTCAAGCGAGTAGCAAGACCAGAAAGTGTACGAACCTAAAACGTTTACCGAGGGTAACTCTACTTCTTTAAGCGAAAGACAACCGTAGAATACGCTGTCACCCATGACCGAAACGACGTCGGGCAGGACAACGGTTTCAAGATTGTAACAGTCCGCAAACGCCGCGGAGCCTATCTCGTTTAACAGAGAATCGCCTGCAAAGCTCAATTCTCTTAGCGAACCGCAGCCCGCAAAAGCGCTTTCGCCAATCTTTTTGACGCTTGAAGGTATGCTGATTGACGCGAGCTTTTCTGCACCGTAGAATAAGTAATCAGAAATTTCAGTCAATCCTTCGGGCAGGTTTACGTATTTAAACTGCGAATGTGCAAACGCGCCTTCACCGATTTTAGTCACGGTCGAAGGAATAATCAACGGCTCGGTTAAGGTCGTTTCGCATCCGGAGAACGCGTACGCAGCAATTTCGGTTGTATCAGGTCTGATAATAAACTCTGCGGTGATCTTTTTAGGAGCTAAGACGAGTTTTGTGCCATCGTAAAGCGCCTCTCCCGATTGATTGCCCAAATCAAGTGGCGTATTGCTGAACACAAGGTCGCCAAGCGAAACTTTTTCGACGTTTAAGTTAAAAACTTCAAGCGACGAACAGCCTGAGAATGCCTTATCGCCTATGGACGTTACCGTATTGCCGTTGAAGTTTACCTTTTGAAGGCGAATGCAACCGCTGAACGCATATGCGCCGATTACAAACGTCTGATTTGATTTAACTGAAACGAATTCAACTTCCTTAAGTCCGTTGCAGCCGTAGAATGCGTAAGAGCCCACCGCGGGAGTTTTGATGGTTACGCTGCCGAGCGACGTGCAACCGTAGAACATCTTATTGCCCAGCGAAGTATAGTATTCGGTTTTAACTTCGGCAAGCGAGGTGCAATTTGCAAACACGCTGTCGCCGGACATATGAAGACCTGTTATATCGGCAGAACGCAACGACTTACAATTATAGAAGGCGCCCTCGTTCATCGTGCCTATAGTCTGCATATTGATTACTTCGGTGAGCGAAGTGCAGTTTCTGAACGCGTACTTATCGAGCGTAATAGTCTTTACGTTGGATAAATCCACCACCTTGAGCGAGGTACAGCCCTCGAACGCGCTCCTGAGTATGAGCGACAGGTCGGCGTCGGGAATGCTAAGCGCGTCCTTCTGAATGAAATATACGTATTCGAGATTTTTGCAATTTATAAACGCTCGTTCGTCTATCTGTGTTACCGTTTTAGGTATGATTATCGAAGTGATATTTTCGTTATCCTTGAACGCCTCCTCTCCGATTGTCATAATATTCATATCGTCAGGAATGACGACTTCGCCGCCCGAACCGTGGTATTTCGAAAGGGTCGAACCTGAAACGGTGAACGGTTCCTGAACGTTGAATATAACTGTCGCGGAATACATAGTTTCATTTCCCGCTTCGTCAAGTATTACAGCCTTGACTATGGAGGTTCCCTTTTCGTCCAGAGTTTTAACAACGCCGTTTTCGTCTACCGTAACGTATTTTTCGTTGGAGCTGCTCCACTTTACTTTAAGGTTTTCAACCGGGTAATACCAGGGGTCGGTTATGAGCTCCAGAGTAAAGGTTTGTCCTGCGTTTATCTTGACTGAACCCTGCGCCTTTTCAACCGCGTCGGACGAGTTGATTACGGTTCCGAACGATATCGAGGGCGTTGCAAGTTTAATATTGCTGTCGACGACGTTGACCTTGAGTTTTCTAAGTACGCCGTCGCCTTTAATAGTCAAGGTGGAAGTACCTACGGCAGCGCCGAAAATTTCGCCGTTGCTTACCTTAACGAATTTTGCGGGAGTCGTGTTCCAGGTAAAGTTGGAAAGATTTGCGTCGCCTTCGTAATCGAGATTGATTTTATACGCTTCGTTCAAACCTATAGTTATTTCCATATTACCGTCTTTGTCAACGGTAATTCTGTCGTCGTCGGCAATTTCAAACGATTTAGGAAGGTTGGATCCGTTATTTGCGGAGAACGACACGCTGTAAACGCTGTGGTTGAGGGCGTAGTCGTCAACCTGAATATAAAGTTTATCCTTGTACTCTCCTATTATATCCGTTACGTCGATAGAAACGGTCGTCGTGCCGTTCTTCGTAGCATTGAGAACGGGCGTTACGTATTCGGTAGCTAGCTGAATTACGGGATTATCCACGTCGGAATCATCCTTCAGATAGCACAGCATTATCGACTGAGCGTAGTGGTTATCGTAAACTTCAAGGTCAAGATAAATCTTTTGCTTGTCCTTGTTGCCGTCCTTGTAATCGTAATATCTGATGGAAGAATTTACGAGAATAGGAGCTTCGTAGTCGAGATAGAACACCATTGAAAAGGTGTTTTCGTTCTGCTTTTCGGGGTCCTTAGCGTCCTCAGCCTTGAAATAGAAGTGGAAATCCAGCGCATATTTGCCATTGCCTTCAAGTCCGTAATCGTCGGGATTGAATTCCAGAAGAACCTGCGAAGGCACAGCGTTGCCGCCGCCTGCATACGCCTTATTTAGCCTGTATACGCAATCTTCGGTGATTAATTCGCCGGTTTCCGCATTGGTCAACGTATATGTGACTAGTTCTGCGTTTCTTAAAAGTCCTGCATAGAGAGCCTTAATGCCCACCGAGGTCATATAGTTGCCTGTGCTGTCTTCGCCGTAGTATTCGTTATAGCGCGAAATCGCGGCGTGGTCGGCTTCAACGTAAATCTGCTCTGCATCCTCGTCCTGTATGTAGAGATAGCTGCCCATTGGAATGGTATACTGTTCATTCCAATAGGTCGAATATGCCTGGGTTGCCCAGATTTGAGCCTTAGGACGGTCTTCGTCGGTATACGACGTATCCTTTTGGAATTCGGCAATTTCATAGCAGTTGTAGTCGAGCATAGGTGCGGCTTCCCAATCGCCGTAGAAGCCCATAAAGGGAAGATTGAGGTCGCACTGCCCGTCTGTAGAAGATACCAGCTTTATGAAACCTTCTACATACATTCCGTTGATAAAACTGTTTTCTATATAAGATTTTTCTGCGTTTGAAAGAGTGAGCGTAACCGAAATAGACGCAGATTGCCCTGCCGCAAGCGTGAACGATCCGTCGTTGGGCAGATCGTTTACTTTCCATGCGGGAGCGATATCGTCAAGGATATACGCCGCTTCGGCAACCGACATGCCGTCGCTTGAAAGCGTTTCAGTCATGAATATGCTCTGCATATTGAACGTAAGACTGTCGCTGCCGAAATTTTTAACATAGAATTTGAGCGTGTATTCGCCCTTCTTTTCTTCGTCCTCTCCTAACTCCAGCTTAGGTCTGCCGTCGCCGGGAGCGTAGTCGTCCGTGTCAACCGTGTATAGATACGCCTGGCTCGTTAACACGTTTGCAAGCGTGGCAAGACCTGCACCCTGCTTTCTGGGCGAATAGGGCAATCCTTCCTCGTCATAAACGGTGGTTGCCGTGCTCATGATAAGCTGATTAGAAAGAGCCGTCAGTTCAACGTTTGTATAATTTTGATTTTTTTCATCGAGATAGCTTCTTACAAGCGCCGCAAAACCCGCAAGGTTAGGAGATGCCATCGAAGTACCGCTCATCTCGTCGTAGCCGCCGGAGACGGTGGAAGTGATTTCACCGCCGTGCGCGGTGACGTCGGGCTTCAACTTTAGGTCGGGAGTAGCACCCCACGACGAATAGTCGTTCATAAAGGGTCCAGACTGGAACTTATCGTTGACTATTATGTAGCCGCTCTTACTTGCGCCGGTCAGCACGTCGCCTGCGTCTTTGGTGACCGAAACTGTTGGAATGGGATTTTCCAGATCGCCTAAGCTCATTCTGATAGTTCCCGCAACGTTGTTATAGACAATCGCTGCGTCCGCGCCGTTACGCATTGCAAGGTCGATTTTATCCTGGAACGTAGTGGTGCCGCGCTTAATTACGGCAATTACCTTACCGCCTTGCTTATCGGCAAGCTGGCTCTTTATCGACGACGTATAGTCGGAAGCCTGACCGATACCGGGAATTACTACGTACTTGAATTTATAGTTGCCGTCTGAATCGGGCGTGCAACCTTCGGTTATTTCCTTGAAGAAATCGTATGCAACCGAATTTGCGTCGCTGGAATCTATGTAATAAATAGGCTGGCTGCCGCTTGACGTTTCAACTTTCATATAGCGCGAAAGCTGACCGTTTATACTTGCAACCGAAACCGCTCCGTCGAAAGTAGAAGGCGAACCTACCGTACCGGAATCGGGGTTGGAAGCCAGATTGGTTCCGAATACGCTGCCGAAGCCCGAGCTGTAGTCGTTGCTGGCCGCGCATATGAGATTGATGCCCGCAGCTTTGATTTTGCCGTAGACTTCGTTCATCCACGCGCCTTCGGTGTCGCCGTCAATAGATATTGACGAGAATCCTGCGGAAGTACCCAGACTCATATTGATTATGTCGACGTTTAGCCTTACGCAATCCTCAAGTGCGGCAAGAATATCTTCGGTCGTTGCGCCGCCGAGGTCCTTGCTTTCAAAATTGTCGGTAAATACTTTACAAATTACCAACTGGGCGTTGGGCGCGACGCCGCGGAAACTTAAAACGTTTCCGTCTGCATCCTTTGCCACGTTGCCGTTTTTATCCGTGTAGGAATCTGCCTGTCCCGCTACTATACCTGCAACGTGAGTTCCGTGCTGAGAATACGAGGGATAGACGTCTGCGTCGCCGTCGGCATAGTCGTAGGCAAAAGGCACTTTATCGTTAATATATACGTCGTCTACGGTAAGTTTTTCTCCGTTAAGAGCCGAAAGTCTGGTTGCGTCGAAGTCGCCGTTGCTCATAAGTTCGGCGACGTCCTCTTTAGTCATGCCGACTTCTTCGGGCATAACGTTGAACGCATCGTGAGTATAGTCAAGACCTGTATCGAGTATAGCGACGGTGATTTTGCTGCCGTCGTACTTATCGGTATATGCCGAAGAATCGTAAATACCGGTTGCATAAACGTTGCTGGGGTTGGTTGTCGCGCCGTCATCTGTCGTTGTTACCGCTTCGGGACAAGCGTATGTCGACGACATTACGACCGATTTTACCGAAGAAATACCCTTTATTTTACTTACGTTTGACGTATCGGTAGTAATTGCAACCGAGTTGGTTATTGTGCTGTACTGATTTACAAGCGAATAATTTACTCCCGCTTTTGAAAGAGCGGAAAGGAACTTTTCTTGCGAGGATTCGATACTTTTAAGCGTCTTTGCACCCTTTGCCGTGGCAAGGTATTCGGACGCCGTCTGATATTCGTCCTTACTTTCAATAAGCGACGGTTCTTCCAAAGTTACGATAAACGTGTGCGAACCGTTTACGGATTCTGCCGACGACGAAGAATTGCTAATTACGTTTCCGCTGAAATTCTGAATAGCAACGCTTGTCAGATCGACTTTGCCCGTTACGTCCTCTAAAGATACCGTGTCGTATCTTACGGAAGCCGAAGCGCCGCCGGTTGAATTAGTTATTGCAAGCACGTTGCCAACGATAAACGAAACCGCCATTACAGACGTAAGACCTACGCACGCAATACGTTTGAATTTGGATATCATTAAAACCCTCCTTATTCCGCCAGAAAACAGGACAGAATAATCTTAAAGACCATAATCTAGAATAAATGTATAATTACGCCACAAAACTGCCCAGGCAGTCACACAATTAAAAGAGCCGTTTAAACTTATTTCTCGGTTAAGACAAACTTGTTTCCTTCTTCCTCATCGTAACTTATAGCTGCTTCGTACTCCTTGCCGTCGGAATCGGTTACAGTACAGGTAATTTTGTTGTCGGTTGTATTGTTTACTACGTCGGAATAAGTATAAGTTTTATTGCCTGAATCGGTTAAACCGCCCTTACCGTCGAAGTAATACGTCTTACCGTTTTCGTCGATCACCTCTTCGCCTTCAAGGATATCTACCAGAGAGAATATGTAGTCCGTCGTGCCGTAATCCAACTGAGCGGTGCCGTATAAGGTTCCGTCAGACGCTATAACCGTCATATTTACCACGTTGTGGCTTGTATCTCTTGCAGCGTCGGAATAGGTATATATGTTACCTACTGAATCGCTCAATCCGCCTACGCCGTCGAAGGTATAGAGCACGCCGTCCTTATCGGACGCAACCACGTTGTAGAGGAAATCGGCCTTTACGAACAAATATGATTTGTCGCCCAGCTTGTACGAGCCCGCTGTATCGACGGAAACCTTTTTAAAGATAATTCTGCCGCTGTCTATTACTTCGGGCATACCGAACTTATTTATCGAGTATCTGTAAACCGTTACGACCTTTCCGTCGGCAGTATACAGCGTTGCTTTACCTTTACCGAAGCGACTGTTGCCGAAGCCGTCGAATACTATGTACGAGCTGTCGCCTGCCGTATAAATTCCGCGGTAATCGTCAACGTTTGTCGCCTTGAGGCAGAGCTCATAATCGCCGAACGTATTGTTCTGTTCTGAAATCGCAAGTTCTACGCTGTTTGCCGCGCTGAGCGAAAGTATATAGAGCGCGACGCCGTTCCATTCATACGTAAGATACTTTCCGTCGCTATGATAGGTAAATATTACGTCTGAGCCAAGATAAGTTCCGTTTGCCTTTCCGTCAGCTCCGATTTTTCCTATCGTAAGCGTCTTGTCGATGCCTCCGCCTATCAGCCATTCGCCGCTAAAATTGTTGCGTACGGAAAGTTCTACAACCGAACTGTCTGTCTTATTAAACTTGTAAACGTTTTCTTCGACTACAATTTCGCCGACCTTTACGTCATCAAGGGATACTTCTATCTTTCCGTCTACAATTCTATATTTATAAGAAATTTCACCGATATTGAGGGTGCCGCCTTCTTCCAGCCAGCCGCCGCCGTTGAATACGTAAGCCGTGCCGTTCTCGTCGCAGAGGTCTGCTCCATACATGGCGTCACGACGCTTCATTACAAACGAACCGCTTGCCGTATTGACGTTCACAACGCCTAGACCGTCGTCATAGGAAATATTATAAGTTATTCCGTTAAGGACAAAGCTGCCGGTCATCGTGGAATTGTCGAGTTTATACGTAACGGTCTTGCCGCCGATTTTGACGGTTCCGTACGTCTTAATGGAAAATGATTCCGACGAAGCGCCGAGGTCGTACAGACCGAAGCCGTTGAATTCTATCGCATTCAATTCCGAACTTATCCAGACGCCCTTAAAATCATCGGTAAGGCAGAACACGGCAGAAGTAACCATACCGTCGACAGCGTAGGAATATATGCTTCCGTTAAGAGTATAGTTGAGGGTATTATACGAAAGCACGCCGTAATTTACGTCGCCGTTATACAGATAAATGTAGTCGACTCCGCCGTAAGTGTTTATTTCGTAAGTCATTTCTATTGGCGAACCAAGCGTTTCATAGTCGACGTAAGCTATACCGTAGCCCTTGTTGCCTATGCCGTTCAGGGTGATAGTTATCGCTTCGTATTTGAAGAAATATCTCCATACGCCTGTATAGCTGGAACGCTGATAATAAGTAAGCGTCGCCGAGTCGTATTCTACTTCGAGGAATCCATTGTCGTTGAACCAGGCCTTGCCGACTTCTGCGTTATCTTGGTCTTTTAAAACTATCTTTTTACCTGCAGAGAGATATTCGTACGAGCCCGAAGCGCTGACAACCTCCTCCTGCAAACCTTTGGTGTTATATTTGAAATATACGTAGCTCCAGCTTCCCTTTCCGTCAAAACTGAACTGTTTATGAGAGGTTGCCGACTTTTCCCATACGCCCTCGAATATATCGTAAGGCACAAGATCCAAGCCTTTTAATTTTATAACCTTACCGTCCTGCACTTCGCCGATAAGAATTTCGCTGTTGTTGTCGACGGTTATGACGTTGCCTTCTACAATATAAGTTATATCGCTTACGCCGATTGTGCCCGTTCCGTCCGAATTGAATACGTAATCGATATCGCCCGAATAGTACTTACCGTACAGGAAATTTGAATATGCCTTAACTGCCTGAAGAGGAGTTTCGTCCGTATACGTTGCGTTATTGACTATTGTAAGCAAGTTTTCTGAAAGAACGGCTCTGCCCGTAGCATAGCTTATGGAGTTTTCGTCGATTTGTTCGGTGAGCGCAGGGCAATTATACAGAACGGCAAATTTACCGTCGTAAGTGTAATACGATAGATAATTGCGCGCGCCGTTCATATACTGAAGAGAGCCGTCCGTGCCGAGCACGATATATGCTCCGTTGTCCTCTGTTTTAAGATAATACGTGCCCGCAATCTCCATATAGTTTGCAAAACCAGCATATAAGGTTTCGCCGCCGGTTAGCACGTACGAATAGGGTATGCTTTCGGATAAAGTTACTCCTTCGC
>JBJEUZ010000155.1:0-8862 GCA_051884095.1 Candidatus Coproplasma sp. | reverse complement strand
CTTAAAGCCGAGGCGATTACTCCCTTTTCCGAAGAGGAAACCGACAGGATTTTAAAGGCGATACTCACCCAGAAGTCCAGGGGAGTTTCCGTACGCCGCGCAGTTTTAAACCTTGCCGAAGGCGACGATAAACTTATGCTGAGGTATCAGAACAAATACCGCAACGTGCTTTCAAAACAGCCCGAAAGGATAAAAAGGCTGATGCGCGAGTGCGGGCTGGAGAGCGCGGACGGCGGTCAGCAGGCGATAGAGGACAAGATAAACGAGCTTTACGACAAGCTGACCTCTTCGCTTAAGGAGGAGAACAAGCGCCTTACGGCGGTCATAAAGAGGCTGACCGACGAAAACTATCTGTTAAAATTGCAAGTAAAAAATTTACAGTCATAAACGGCGGCGTAAAGTTTCATACTTATTTTGGGCGGCGCCAATGCGCAAAGCCTGAAAGGAGTATTATGGAAAAATTTTTATTGGGTCTCGCCGTGGGAATGGCGGGCGGCGCTATTCTGGTCGCAAACAACTGCAAGCTGCGCAACCTCGTCAAGAAGAATCAGGAAGACGTGATGAAGAAGGCGGAGCAGTACATCGACAGTAAGCTCGAAGAAAAGGGCGTTTCGGTCGAAGAAGGTTTCGGTCAGGACGAATAATGCTTAAAACAGGGCGGGCGGCGCGGTTGCGCCGCCCTCCTTGCGTGTAAATTTAAGCCTCTTATGTATAATATTAAGCCCATTTTGCGCGGTTGCGCTCCGCACTGCTTGCGGTTAACAGACGACCGCTTCGCGCGTAGAATACGGCGTAAAAATGTTTACATATGACTTGACAGGTGTAAAGTTTTAGTGTATACTTTTTACAAACTTAGCAAATCGCGGAAACTTTTGACGGAAATTTAAGGTCAGAGGATAAAGGCTTGCGCGGCTTGCTTTCAGGTCAGGTATAAATTATGATTGAATTGGCTGAAAAGTACGACGTTATAGTGGTCGGCACGGGCGTTGCCGGGCTCAACTGCGCGCTCAACGTCCCGCGCGACAAGAGCGTACTGGTCATCTGCAAGGATACTCCCGACAAGTCGGACAGCTATCTCGCGCAGGGCGGCATATGCCGTCTGCCCGAGGAGAGCGATTATCAGAGCTATTATAACGACACTATGCGCGCCGGACATTACGAAAACAATCCCGCCGCCGTCGAAGCTATGATACGCGGCTCGCAGGAGGTCATAGACGACCTCATAGGCTACGGCGTTGAGTTCGCGCGCGAAGCCGACGGCAGCTTGGCCTATACCAAGGAGGGCGGACATTCCCGTCCGCGCATCTGCTTCCACGAGGACACCACGGGCAGGGAGATAACCACCCGTCTTATGCAGACGGCGCGAGCGCGAAGCAACCTGTTAATCGTGCCCTACGTAACGCTTCTCGATATTATCTGCGACGACAGCGCCTGCTACGGCATAGTCGCAAAGGACAACAAGAACGGCAGGCTGTATACGCTGCTATCCGATTACGTTGTGCTTGCCTCGGGCGGAATAGGCGGCGTGTTTGAAAATTCAACCAATTTCCGCATACTTACGGGCGACGCGCTGGCAATCTGCTTAAAGCACGGCGTTGCCGTAGACAACATAAACTACGTTCAGATTCACCCCACGACGCTCTATTCAAAGCGCGGGGGCAGAAGGTTTTTAATTTCCGAGTCAGTCCGCGGCGAGGGCGCGGTTTTGCTGGATAAGAATTTCAAGCGCTTCACCGACGAGCTTCAGCCGCGCGACGTGGTTACCGCCGAAATAAAAAAGCAGATGGCAAAGGACGGAACCGACCACGTGTGGCTGGATATGCGTCCCATCCCGCGCGAGGAGGTGCTGGGCCACTTCCCCGAAATTGTCCGTCGCTGTCTTGACGAGGGCTACGACGTATTCCGCGAGTGCGTGCCCGTCGTGCCTTCGCAGCACTATTTTATGGGCGGCATACGTAGCGACTTAAAGGGCGCAACCACCCTTCCCGGGCTGTACGCCGTGGGCGAAACCTGCTGTAACGGCGTGCACGGCAAAAACCGCCTTGCTTCCAATTCGCTCCTCGAAAGTCTGTTGTTTGCAAAGCGCGCCGCGCAGGATATAGGCGCAAATTTCGCTCCCGCAAACGCAGTCCGCGCAAGGGCGGCGCTTAACGCTTTGAATTTAAACGACTATTCCAATCCCCCGGAACTGTTGAGGGGATATAAGGACGCGGTCCGCAGGGCAATCGCCGAAGCGGACGCAAAAATGCAAGCAAAGGAGAAAAATTTATGAACGACCCCGTAACTCTCGCGGTAAACTGCGACAAACTCATTAAAATGGCTCTCGCCGAGGATATAACCAGCGAGGACGTGTCCACCAACGCGATTATCAAAAAATATACCAAGGGCAAAGCTCAGCTCTTGTGCAAGCAGGACGGCGTAATCTGTGGTCTGCCCGTGTTTGAAAGGACCTTTAAACTGTTGGACGAAACCACCGAAATCACGTTTTTCGCTCAGGACGGCGACAGGGTGAAAAAGGGCGACCTTTTAGCCGAAGTAACCGGCGATATAAGGGTAATACTTTCGGGCGAGAGGACGGCGCTGAACTATCTTCAGAGAATGAGCGGCATAGCAACCTATACCGCGCAGGTGGCTGAGCTGTTGAAGGGAAGCAGAACACGCCTTTTAGACACCCGCAAGACCACGCCCAATATGCGCGTGTTCGAAAAGTACGCCGTAAGGGTGGGCGGGGGAAACAATCACCGCTACAATCTTTCAGACGGCGTGCTCTTAAAGGACAACCATATAGGCGCCGCAGGCTCGGTAACCCGCGCCGTAAAGCTGGCAAAGGAATATTCGCCCTTCGTGCGCAAGATAGAGGTTGAGGTAGAAAATCTGGATATGTGCAGAGAGGCGCTGGAGGCGGGCGCGGATATAATTATGCTCGACAATATGTCCGTTGCGGATATAAAGACTGCGGTTGAAATGATTGGCGGCAGAGCGCTTACCGAATGCAGCGGCAACGTCACCAGGGAAAATATCAAAAATATAATAGATACGGGAGTGGACTTCGTATCTTCAGGCGCGCTAACGCACTCTGCGCCCATACTTGACGTATCGCTGAAAAATCTCCACCCCGTTGAGGAATAGAAGTGAAAGCGAACCAGAGAAGATTGGAAATTTTAAGCCTTCTGGGCAATGCCGAAAGTCCCATACCCGCGGGCGTGCTGTCTGAAAGGTTCAACGTGTCCCGCCAGGTTATCGTGCAGGATATCGCCATTTTAAGGGCAAACGGCTACGGCGTTATCTCCACCAACCGCGGCTACGTTCTGGGCGGAAAGAACCGTGCGGAGCGCGTTTTCAAGTGCCGTCATACGCTTGAACAGCTCGTGGACGAGGGGTATCTGATTATCTCGCTCGGCGGGAAGATCGAGGACGTATTCGTGAATCACCGCGTTTACGGCAGAATGTGCGCGCGGCTGGATCTGATTACCACCACGCACGTAGAGGAGTTGTACCGTTCGCTGGTTTCGGGCGCTTCTAAGCCCTTGATGAGCGTGACCGACGGCTATCACTATCACACGGTTTCGGCAGGGAGCCAGGACGAGCTGGACAAAATAGAGTGCGCCCTGCGCGAAAGGGGATTTCTTATTGAAATATAATAAAAGATTCATAGTTTTATATACTTAAAGTCACGGCGCGGCGCGCCCGAACTGAAGTTCGGGCGCGCCGCGCTTTACATATGCGGGGTCGGCGTCGTTTATTTAGAAATTGCGGCAGAAATGCAGGAATTTTTTTCTAATCCACTTTACATTTGGCAAATAGGCTGTTATAATTATGATACGTATTATCATTAAATGTGATAATATAAAATTTTTCGGCGGCTGATTGCGAAAAAATTTATCGTAGGCAAGCCTCCGATAAAGAGGGTTGTACGATAACGTACAACCTAAAAAATCTTATCGGCAAAAAATATTTAAATAGGGGAGAAAAATAATGAAGAAAAAGAAACTACTAATCTTTTTGCTCGCGGCGCTGACAAGCGTTTCGGTTGCTACGGCAGTCGGATGCGGCGGCGGCGAAGAGCAGACTCCGCCCGACCACGTACACGCGTACGACGGTTGGACGATAGACGTATATCCTACGGCAACGTCCGCAGGTACGGCAAGCAGAACGTGCACGTCGGGCGACGAGTATAAGGAAAACAAGACCCTGCCCGTCCTCACAGACAGCCGCTATACGATAACCGAAAACACGGCTACCGCAACTACGGCGGGTACGGGTAAGTATACCATAGTATTAGACGGCGAAACAATCTCCTTCTATACTACAACGCCCGCAACGGGCGTAACGCCTGCAACCGAATATACCGTAACCTTTAATATGAACGGACACGGTACGGAGATTGCTGCCGCGCAGACGACTGACGGCAAGGTAGCAAGACCCTCAGACCCCGTAGCGTCAGACTTTACGTTCGGCGGCTGGTATACGGACGCAGACTGCACGACCGAGTTCGATTTCAACACCGTATTGACGACAAACACCACTCTGTACGCAAAGTGGACGGCTAACCAGTCGGGCGGCGGTTCCGAATCGGGCGGCGGCTCCGAAACTACGGAATACACCGTAACCTTCAATATGAACGGACACGGCGCGGAGATTGCTGCCGCGCAGACGACTGACGGCAAGGTAACCGCTCCCACCGCGCCCACGGCAGATGGCTACACCTTCGGCGGCTGGTATACGGACGCAGACTGCACTAACGAATTCGATTTCAACTCCGTGTTGACGGGAAACACCACTCTGTATGCAAAGTGGACGGCTAACCAGTCGGGCGGCGGCTCTGAATCGGGCGGCGGTTCCGAATCCGGCGGTGGTTCTGAATCCGGCGGTGGTTCTGAATCCGGCGGTGGTTCCGAATCGGGCGGCGGCTCCGAAACGCCTGCAACCGAATATACCGTAACCTTCAATATGAACGGACACGGCACGCAGATTGCCGACGCGCAGACTCAAAACGGCAAGGTAACCGCGCCTACCGCTCCCACGGACGACATGTACGACTTTGTCGGCTGGTACACGGATGCGGAATGCACTACCGAATACGATTTCGACACCGTTTTGACCGCAGAGACCACTCTGTACGCAAAGTGGACTGTCAAGTACGAAAACGTTACTACAAAGATGGACTACGCTTCATTCCTGGCTATATCGGGTGGATCCGGGTCCGGCTATAAACTCACCGAAGATGCAACGGTCGGTAAATTTACCGTTGGCTCCGGCGCTTACTTTGAAAACAATAAAAGCACTTTCGAAGGCAGTTATTGTGTGAACAACCAGCAGAAAAAGATTTCGTTTACGCTTGGCGGCAGAACCAACTCCATTTCGCTGAAGCTCATGGGCGCTTCAGGAAGCGGTTGTACCCTTACGTTATATAAGGCTGACGGTACGGTGGTTAAAACCTGGGATTCTGTAGCTAACAGCACTACAGCGGATATGTCTTACGGTACCGGCGCCGGCGAATCACTTCCCGCGGGCGAGTATTATTTGCAATCGGCAGGTTCAGCCAGAATAGGAAATCTGAGCGTAACCGAGGAACTTGAAAAATCCAACACGACGGGTATTTCGGTAAGCGGAGCAACTTCAAAATTCCTCAGCGGCAGAACCTTCGACAGTAAAGGATTATCTGTAGTTTTGAATTATGAGAACGGCAGACAGGATATAATTACGTCCGGATATACAATCGACGACTCCGCCGTTAACTTAAGCGTTGCGGGAACCTACGCTGTAAAAGTTTCGTATACTCCTAGCGGTGCTGCCGCTCCTTACGAGGCTGAATACAACGTTACGGTTTACGCTATTGACAGTCTTAAATTGTCAGACTTCTCGCTGAACAGCAGCCGTATTACGTTGCCCGTTCAAAAGCTCTTCAAGGTAGGCGATACGTTCAATTATGATAACCTTGCAGTACAGGCAATATGTACGGCGCCCGATGCCGAAGACGAGACGTTTGTACTCAATTCCAGCGAGTTCATCGTTTCCTCTGCAGAAATGTCCACGGCAGGAGAAAAGACAATAACCGTTACTGCCGGCGGCAAATCGGCATATTACGGAATAAACGTCGTTGACCTGACTTCTGCAAGTACTACTCAGGTTAACGTAGACGCAGCAGGTACGGTAGGCGTAACCGACGGCGTGCTTACGGTAAATACAATTAACGACGCGATTCGCGCATTTAAACTTATGGATTCTTCCGACGACGATTCTAAAACTATAACCGTTGCGGCAGGAACTTATAACGAAAAGGTTGAAATAGACATACCCAACTTAAAGCTCGTCGGCGCAGGAGCCGAGGCTTCCGAGACGGTTATAGTATTCGACGCGCTCAACGGTATCAACGACCCCAGCGGCACTACAACCTATTCCACCGACGGTTCTGCAACGGTTTCCATTCGCGCTGCGGCTGAAGGCTTCTATGCCGAAAATATTACCTTTAAGAACTACTACAACACTCACGAGCTCTACCTGGCTTCCAAGGCGTTAACGTCGGATACTCAGGCGGTAGCGTGCCTTGTTCAGGCAGACAGAGTGGTATTCAAAAACGTAAACTTCACTTCGTATCACGACACGCTGTATGCAATGAACGGCAGACATATCTTTGAAGATTGCGACATAGAGGGCAGAACCGACTATATCTTCGGTTACAATGCAACTTCGTACTTCAAGAACTGCACTATCAGAACAATAGGCGCCAACGACGAAAAGAACGGCGGCTACGTGGTTGCTACTAAGGGAGTTAACAAAGGTAGCGACAACGTTAAGTACGGATATATCTTCGATAGTTGTACGTTAACGGCAGATAGCAACGTAGTAGACGGTACGGTTTCGCTTGCGCGCGGTTGGGATAAATATATGACCCTTGCGTTTATCAACTGCAGTATGACCAAGGCGTACTCGACCGAAGTTTACGGCAATACCGAAAGCCAAAAGAATGACCGTTACACCAAGATGAACGCAGACCCCGTTGCTACGCTTCTGTTTGAGTATGGCAACACGGGAGAAGGCGCGCTCTCTGACGCAGTGATTGCAACGGCAGACGCAGAGACGGGCGTAATCGCAAATCTCTGCACTGTGCTTACCGAAGCTCAGGTTGCTGAATTTACGTCTTACGCAACCGTATTCGCTTCCGCAAACGGAAATATGACTTACGATGGCGACTGGGACGGCAGTATCGGTGCAAAAGTCACTAAAATAGTATACGACTTTACCCAGTTTACCGACACCTTGCAGGGAACTTCTGGCACGTGGAACGGAATTACTATCGACGCTACCAGCGGCAAGATGGCTGCAAACGGCAATTCCGTACAGGTTGGCGCAGGAACGGTAATAACCATACCCAACGCTAAATGCGAAATTAAGTTTGAGTGGTATCCTAACTACGGTGCGGACGAAAATGCAATTATTTCTTACGACGGAAATAATGCCGTAATTACAATAGCTGCAAGCGACGCTCATCCCGACGGACAAATTTATCTCGTGTCCATAACGGTAAATCTAGACGGTACGCCTAACCCTACCCCCACAGGTGAAACTACAACCTATACCTATACATACGGAGAAACCAACGATTCTGCATGGTCTACTAATGCAACTACTACGATAACAAGTCAAGATAGTCCTTCGGTTACAGCAGACAAGTTGGCTTTTGATACAAGTAATGGCGTAGCTGCACCCGGAACGTATCTTCTTCTTACTGCAATCGGAAGTAAAGCAACCATAACCTTGACAGGGTTCACGACAGGTTCGAGCAAGGCAAGTGCTTTCGTTCAGGTTGACGCGCTCGACATAAACGGAAACGTCGTAGCCTCGTTGGTGGGTACTACCGTTACAGATAAGAAAAACGGTGCCATTACGTTCAGCTCTAATGAAATTAACGTTGCATTTGCTTCTATAAGAATTTCAAGCAATACTAGCGGTAAATCAATCGGTATTACCTCTGCAACCATTGTAGTAGAATAATTTTCTACCGAATAGTTATGGGCGCGCGCTTAAAAAAGCGCGCGCCTTTATTTATTGTTTTAACTTATTTGTTCAAGCCGGTTGCATTATTTTATAAAGTGTGATATAGTTATATACGGTAATCGGATAACCGATAAATTTTAACCAAAGAGGGAAATCAATGAAACTCATTTACGGCGTTAAGGACAGACCGAGCATTCCCCGCACGTTGCTGTTCGCACTTCAACAACTTTTGGCAATTCTTGCCGCAACCATTGCCGTGCCTATGATTATAGGCAAAGGTATGTCGCCTTCGGCGGCGCTCTTCGGCGCAGGCGTGGGCACGCTCGTCTATCTTTTGTTCACCAAATTCAAGAGCCCCGTGTTCCTGGGCAGTTCGTTCGCGTTCTTAGGTTCCATGGCAGCCGCATTTGCGGGCGGCGTTTCCGCTTCGCTCGGCTATCTCGGCCTTATTATCGGTGCCATTTTTGCAGGACTCGTCTACGTAATAATCGCCGTAATCGTCAAGTTTGCGGGCGTCAAGTGGATAAACAAGATTATGCCCGCCGTGGTAATAGGACCCACGGTTGCAATAATCGGTCTTTCGCTTGCAGGCAATGCAATAGGCGACCTTATGAAGGGCGCGGTTACCAATACTGCAGGCTCGGTTCTCGCCTCTCCCTATATCTGCCTTTTGTGCGGTTTAGTTACCCTCGGCGTGACCATTGCCTGCTCGGTTTACGGCAAAAAGCTCTTAAAAATGATACCTTTCATTATAGGTATTCTTGCGGGCTACGCCGTTGCGGCAATCTTTACGGGCATTGGCTTTGCGGCAAACGTAGACGCGCTCAAGGTAATAGATTTCTCGCAGTTTGCTTCAATGCAGTG
>JBJEUZ010000154.1:0-2061 GCA_051884095.1 Candidatus Coproplasma sp. | reverse complement strand
GGGAATCGTGCCTTTAAGCTGAGCAGCCTTAAGGACGAGCTTAGCAATACCTTCGAGCACGTTTACGCCTTCGCCGATCTGAACGCCGAGCGTAGAGAGAAAATAAATGACGGGGGCGTCGTTCTTTTCAGCCTGTTCGATACATTTTGCGATTTTTTCACAATTTGCCTTACTTACACCGCCTGAAAGCACCTCGCTGTTCTGCGCTACAATATAAAAAGGATAGCCGTCGATAGTTGCAAATCCCGTTACAACGCCTTCACCCTCTGCCACGTCTCCGTAAAAATCGTTTTTGGAGAACGAAAAGGAAGAAAGTTCGACAAAGCTATCCTTATCGATAAGCCCGTTAATTTCTTCACGAATATTTTTGCCTGCATCCATAAGCTGTTGCCTACGCGATTGCAATAACTTAATTTTATCCATAAAAAACTCCTGATGCAAAAATTTCTACATTTACCATTTTATCAATCAAATGCAAAAAAATCAACCAATTGATAATAGTTTATCAAAAAGAAAATTTTCATTAATTTTATAGACTATAACGAAAAAAAATATCACTTTTTTCACAATGCATTAAAATACTTCCATCACAAATTTTTCTGCCTTTATCTTTTTTATGTAAAAAATATCCCGACTTAATGTCGGGATAAAATAATAATTTAATTTAAAAATCGGATTTTTTAATTATATTATTTTTTTCGGTTTTTAAACGAGAATTTTTTCTTGATGAAAGCGTCGATACGGTCGGAATACTTGCAGACAAGATAGAACGCAAGCGCAACCAGAGCGACAAGAATTATCCAAATGAGTATTCCCCACCAGGTGTTGAAAGGTATCAAATCAAGAGAATATGATACAGTAAAACACGATATTATACGCGTAATCGTTATCATTATTAAAAAATACACCCACGTCATTGAGGAAAGACCTGCAACAAAACACAGAACGTCGTCAGGGAACATAGGCAATAGAAACATCAACGAAAGTATAAGATAGTCTTTTCCCTTAATCTTATTTAGCCATTTGTCTAAATCGTCCTTGCCGACAATCCAGCAAACCGCCTTATAGCCAATCACTCTGCCTATAGCAAAGGCAACAATAGATCCGGCAAGTATACCTACAAGACTGTAAAAAGCGCACTTTAAAGGTCCGAAAAGCGCCACGCCTGCCGCCACTGTGACAGAACCCGGTACGGGAAGAATGACGACTTGAAGGAAGGAAAAAACTATATATATTAAAACCGCTGTAGAACCGAAGCCATCGATATATTCTCGCAGAGCTTCGATGCTGTGTAACTTTCCTATTATACCGGTTGCACAAATCGCATAAAAAATGAGAGAGAATATAGCAGCGCAAACTATTCCGCAAAAAATAAGGCGGTAAAAAGATTGTTTGTTGAGGAGATAGAATATAACGTAAAGAACAAGTACTAAAAATACGAGAGCCGCAAGCGACCAAGTAAGAGCAACGTAATAATCGGCAAAAAACTGCAGGCTCTTATAACTGAGCCCGTACAGTGCAAACAGCAGAGTTAGCGCACCCAAAACTACCGTAGTCAGTATATTGACCGTACCCTTAAGCACGCATTTTACCGTTTCTTTGTCCCTTTTCATTTCTCTATATTATATCTATTTTTTACGTATTTTATTAAGACAGATTAAAGTTTTTAACCGCGTCGGTAGCTAATTTATCGCAAATATTGTTGTATTCATTGTCGGCGTGCCCCTTAACCTTTATAAATGACACCTTATGAATTTTGGTAAGCGCAAGCAATTCCTTCCATAAATCGTCGTTAAGAACGGCTTTACCGTCCGCTTTGCGCCAACCGTTTCTCTCCCATTCGTAAACCCAGCCCTTTATAAAAGCGTTAACCGTATAGGCGGAATCGCTGTAAACAATTACCTCGCAGGGTTCTTTAAGGCACTTTAAACCGCTTATTACGGCGAATAGCTCCATACGGTTATTGGTAGTGTCCTTTTCCGCGCCTGAAATACGTTTTTCGTGACCGCCGTAAATCAAAACCGCACCGTAACCACCAACTCCGGGATTGCCCGAACACGC
>JBJEUZ010000153.1:0-8942 GCA_051884095.1 Candidatus Coproplasma sp. | reverse complement strand
GAGAAAATGCAAATAATTATATTGACGGCGAGGCGCTTTCGTGTTATAATTCCTATAATCTGAATAGGAAATTAAAGATATGAATACCAGACAGTTACAGGAAGAAATTATAAAACTAAAAAAAGAGAAGGACTTCTGCATACTTGCCCACAGCTATATGTCGGAGGATATCTGCGAGATTGCCGACTTCACGGGCGATAGCTACGCCCTGGCTTTAAAGGCGCGTCAGACGCCCAACGCCAACGTTTTAATGTGCGGCGTAAGGTTTATGGCTGAAACGGTAAAAATGCTTTCGCCGCAAAAGCGGGTTTGGCTCTCCAACCCCGACGCGGGCTGCCCTATGGCTGAGCAGATGGACAAAGAGGTCATCTCCGAGGTAAAAAAGATGTACCCCGACTATGCGGTCGTGGCTTACGTCAATACTACCGCACAGCTCAAAACCATTGCCGACGTATGCGTAACCAGCTCGTCCGCGGTCAAAATATGCAGGGCTATCCCCGCAAAAAATATTCTATTCATACCCGATATAAATCTGGGCACCTACGTAAAAAATCAGGTTCCCGAAAAGAACTTCAAGCTGCTTTCGGGCGGCTGTCCCACTCACGCAAGGATAAGCGAAGGCGAGGTTCTAGCCGCTAAAAAGGCGCATCCCGGTGCGGTGTTCCTCGTTCATCCCGAGTGCAAGCCCGAGGTGGTAAAGCACGCCGACTACGTGGGTTCAACCACGGGTATTATGGACTTTGCGGCAAAGTCCGACGCGACCGAGTTCATTATCGGCACGGAAAATTCCATAGTTCAGCACTTACAGTTCGCCTATCCCGACAAGAGATTCTATCCCCTTTCAAAGGACCTGGTCTGCCACAATATGAAGGCTACCACGCTTGCGGACGTGTACCATTGCCTCAAGGGCGACGGCGGCGAAGAGATGATTATGGACCAAGAGCTCATCTCCTCCGCGGTGAAGTGCATAGAAGAGATGATTAAGTACGGCGGTTAAGCAAGTTTAAATCTGCTTTAGGAGAAAACTTTTATATGATGATAACAACCAAGGGCAGGAACGCCCTTAAAGTCATGCTGGATTTGGCACAGCACAACGACGGCTCGCCTATAGCCCTCTCCGACATTGCCGAAAGGGTGAAAGAATCGCAGAAATACCTCGAAGCTACCGTATCCCAGCTTTCGCAGAACGGACTTATACTCTCCTCGCGCGGGAAAAGCGGCGGCTATCGCCTCTCACGCACGCCCGACAAGTATTCGGTTGCGGAAATTATAACCGCCGCCGAGGGCTCGCTTGCGCCCGTTTCCTGTCTGGATTCCGACGTCCCCTGCGAAAACGCGGGCAACTGCCTGTCGCTCCCCTTGTGGCGCGAGCTGGACGAAGTTATTATGAACTTTCTCAGCTCTAAAACGCTGGCGGATTTGCTTAAATAATTTTATAAAACAGCTTAATTCCTATTGACAAAATAGGAATTAATTTCTATAATTATATCATACTAAAAAAGTAGGAATTAAAATCGTAAGATGGTTAAAACAGTTTACGTTGACAACGCCGCAACGACGGCGATGAGCGATACGGCAATAGCGGCGATGACGCCCTATTTAAAGGAAGTTTACGGCAACCCTTCGTCCCTGCACACGGTGGGACAGGTAGCTAAGGAAGCGCTTGACAAGGCAAGGCAGGAAGTTGCCGACTGCCTGGGCGCAACCCCGCGCGAAATTTACTTCACTTCCGGCGGAAGCGAAGCGGACAATCAGGCGATACGCACCGCGGCGTTCAACGGCGCGTTAAAGGGCAAAAAACACATAGTATCCACGGCTTTCGAACATCACGCCGTGCTTCATACGCTTAAAAAGCTGGAAAAGGAGGGCTTCGAGGTAACCTATCTCGACGTGCACTCAAACGGTCTTGTAACCGCTAGGCAGGTGGAAGAGGCTATCCGTCCCGACACCGCGCTGGTCACGATAATGTATGCCAATAACGAGGTGGGAACCATTCAGCCCATAGCTGAAATCGGCGCGGTCTGCCGCAATAAGGGAGTAATTTTCCATACCGACGCGGTTCAGGCGGTTGGGCATATTCCCGTAGACGTCGAAAGGGACAATATCGATATGCTGTCGCTCTCCGCGCACAAATTCCACGGACCCAAGGGTGTGGGCGCGCTGTATTGCCGCAAAAATATAGTTCTGCGCAACCTTATCGAGGGCGGCGCACAGGAGCGAAACAGGCGCGCCGGCACCGAAAATTTAGCTGGTATCTGCGCAATGGCGGCGGCGTTGAAGGAGTCCTGCGCCAACCTTCAAGCCAATATGGATAAGGAAAGGGCTTTAAGGGACAGGCTTATCGAAGGTCTCTCCTCAATCGAACACTCCAGGCTCAACGGCGACAGGGAGCATAGGCTTCCCGGTAACGTGAACATGTGCTTCGAGGGAATCGAGGGCGAAAGTCTTCTGCTCCTACTGGATGCTAAGGGTATCTGCGCGTCGTCGGGTTCGGCGTGCACTTCGGGCTCTTTAGACCCCTCGCACGTGCTCCTTGCGCTCGGGCTCCCTCACGAGGTAGCTCACGGTTCGTTAAGGCTCAGCCTTTCGGAAAACAATACCGCGGAAGAGGTTGAATATATCATAAGCGAAGTGCCCAAGGTGGTAAATTATCTACGCAACATATCTCCCGTCTGGGAAGAGCTTGAAAAGGGGCAGCGCCCCCATCTGATTTAAAACTTAGGCAGGGACGGCGACCGTCAGGTATAAAAATAAACTTGTATTAAGAGGTAAAAATATATGGCATTGTACAGCGAAAAGGTTATGGACCACTTCACTAATCCCAGAAACGTCGGCAAAATAGACGATGCGGACGGAATCGGCGAAGTAGGCAACGCAAAGTGCGGAGATATAATGAAGATATATCTCAAGATAGAAAACGATATAATCGTGGACGTCAAGTTCAATACGTTCGGTTGCGGAAGCGCGATAGCTTCATCCTCTATGGCTACCGAAATGATTAAGGGCAAGCCGCTTTCGCAGGCGCTTGAGCTTACAAACAAGGCGGTTGCCGAGGCGCTGGACGGTCTGCCCGCGCACAAAATGCACTGTTCGGTTCTTGCAGAAGAGGCTATACGTTCGGCAATAAAGGACTATTACGACAAGCACGGCATAGCCTACGACAAGGCGCAGTTCCCCGAGCCTTCCGAGGAAGAAGAGCATAACTTTGAAGAGTAAAATACATCTCTGCTTTTAAAGACGGAACGGCGGTTCCGTCTTTTTTAAAAGGCTATGTCGAAATATTGCGGTTGATTTTTAACAAAAGAACCGCGAAATATTGTTCCGAAGCCTTTCATTACAAAAACGCTTGAATGCTACCGCGCGGTATGGTAAAATAATTTAAAGTATCGCGCTTGTTCGAGCGGCGCAAAGGACAAAGATTTATGAAGATTACCGAAATTCTTAACAGTAAAAGGGCGGTGCTCTCGTTCGAGGTGTTTCCCCCCAAGACCAGCGATAAATTTGACAGTGTTCAGACGGCGGTGGACTGCATAGCCGCGCTTCAGCCCGATTTTATGAGCGTTACCTACGGCGCCGGCGGCGGAACAAGCAACTATACGGTTGCCATTGCAAAGCATATACAGAGCGAATTCGGCGTAACTCCTTTGGCTCACCTTTCGTGTATTTCCTCCGACAAGTCCGACGTGCGCGAAAAACTTGAAAAGCTAAAAGAGCTGGGCATAGAAAATATTCTTGCGCTTCGCGGCGACCTGCCCGAAGGCTTTGCGGGCAATCTAGACTATAAGTACGCCAGCGAGCTGGTTACCGAAATAAAGGAGTTCGGCGGCTTCTGCATAGGCGGCGCGTGCTATCCCGAAGGACACCCCGAAAGCCGCACGCTGTTTTCCGACATAGAAAATTTAAAGCGTAAGGTGGACGCAGGCTGCGAATTTTTGACTACGCAGATGTTCTTCGACAACGACCTTTATTACAGCTTTCTTTCAAAAGTAAGGGAGGCGGGCATTTTCGTGCCGATAATAGCCGGCGTTATGCCCGTAACCAACGCCAATCAGATAAGGAGAATGATGTCGCTTTCCGGCGGTTCTCTGCCCACGCGCTTCAAGCGCATAGTAGACAGGTTTGGCGACGACCCCGCCGCAATGACGCAGGCGGGCATTGCCTACGCGACCGAACAGATAATCGACCTGTACGCAAACGGCGTAAGGGCTGTGCACGTGTACTCTATGAACAAGCCCGACGTAGCGGCGGCTATCAAGGGCAACCTTTCGCGCATTATATGAAAATTTTAACCGGCAAACTTAAAAGTATCGACCGCGGCGAAACTCTGCGATATCTCGGCTACAGGCGGCAGGATACGCCCGCCGAAGAGATTTCGGCACTGCTTTCCGAGTGCGAAAGCCTTGCCCTGGCGGCGCAGGATTTAAAGGCTGTCTACGGTATCTATGATATATCCCTGGGTCAACCGCTCGATTTGGGCTTTACAAGGGTAAAAAGTTACGATTTGGAAAAGAATCTTGCGGGCTGCAACAAAATAGTGATGTTCGCCGCCACGGCGGGGATAGGGATAGACAGATTGATAGCAAGATACTCCGTACTTTCGCCCGCTCGCGCGGCTGTTTTGCAGGCAATGGGCGCGGCTTTGGTAGAGGGCTGGTGCGATGAGCTGCACGCCTCGTTTATAAGCGAATACGGAGCAAACAAATCGCGCTTTTCCTGCGGCTTCGGCGACCTGCCGCTCACCCTTCAACGCGACATATTCGCCGCCCTTTGCGTTACTAAGAATATAGGTATAACCCTTTCCGACAACTGTTTTATGACCCCGACAAAGTCGGTTACGGCTATAATAGGAATTAAGGAACAATGAATATCAGGCAAAAACTTGCAACATCTATAGTTTACCTCGACGGCGCCACGGGCACACAGCTTCAGGAGGCGGGTCTGCCCCTCGGCGTTCTGCCAGAGGAATGGAACCTGACTCACCCAGACCAGGTGGAGGCGGTCAACCGCGCCTATTTTTCGGCGGGGAGCGATATTGTGCTGGCAAACACCTTCGGCGCGAACGTCTTTAAATTCGGCGAAAGGCTTGAAAATGTGGTTGCTGCGGGCATATCCTGTGCCCAACGCGCAAGGGAAGGCTTTACCGACAAGTTCGTGGCTCTGGATATAGGCTCTATGGGCAAACTTTTAAAGCCATTGGGCGATTTAGATTTCGAGGACGCGGTTGAAGCCTTTAAGCACACGGTAAAGGCGGGCGCACGGGCGGGCGCCGATTTGGTCTTTATCGAGACGATGAACGATATCTACGAGCTCAAGGCTGCGGTAATCGCCGCAAAGGAAACCTGCGATTTGCCGATTTTCGCCACCCTGGTTTTCGGCGCGGACGGAAAGACAATGACGGGCGCTTCGCCCGAAGCCGCAGTGGCGCTTCTGGAAGGGCTGGGCGTGGACGCGCTGGGCTTAAACTGCTCGCTCGCCCCCTCGCAGATGAAGCCCGTAGTCGAGCGCATACTTGCGGTCAGCTCGCTGCCCGTAATAGTAAAGCCCAACGCGGGACTTCCCGAAGTCTTAAACGGCAAGACGGTATTTTCTCTCTCAGCCGAAGATTTTGCGCAAGATATGCGCGGATTGGTCTCTATGGGCGCGCGCGTCGTGGGCGGCTGTTGCGGAACCACCCCTCTGCACATACGAAAACTTGTCGAAAATACGTGCGCCGTCGTTCCCAAGCCGTTGACGCGAAAGAACTTAACGGTCGTTTCTTCATATACGCACGCGCGTTATTTCGGGGATATCCCCGTACTAATCGGCGAAAGAATCAATCCCACGGGCAAAAAACTGTTAAAGCAGGCGCTCCGCGAAAACAATATGGGCTATATCTTAAACGAAGCGGTAAGTCAGACCGAAAGGGGGGCGCATATCCTTGACGTAAACGTCGGATTGCCCGAAATAGACGAAGCCGACTTCCTCACCCGCGCCGTGTGCGAAATACAGGCGGTCTGCGATTTGCCCTTGCAGATAGATACCTCCGACCCCGTTGCAATGGAGCGCGCTATGCGCCGCTATAACGGCAAGCCGCTGGTAAATTCGGTCAACGGCAAAGCCGAAAGCATGCGTGAAATTTTCCCTCTTGTCAAAAAGTACGGCGGAACGGTAATCGCCCTTACGTTGGATGAAAACGGCATTCCCGCCACCGCCGAGGGCAGAATAAAAATTGCCGAAAAGATACTTGCAACAGCCAAAGAGTACGGAATATCCCCCAACGAAATTATTTTCGATACTCTGGCTATGGCGGTTTCCGCCGACGGCGGAGCGGCTAACGCGGCGCTTGAATCGCTCTCGTATATCAGGCATAAGCTGGGCTGTAACACCTCGCTGGGCGTTTCGAATATTTCGTTCGGTCTGCCCAACCGCGACTTTATAAATTCCACCTTCTTTGCGATGGCGCTAAACAGCGGGCTGTCCGCGGCAATTATGAACCCCAACTCGCAGGAGATGATAAAGACCTACAAGAGCTATCTTGCGCTTTCGGGCAAGGATGGTAATTGTCTGGGATATATCGAATATGCAACCAACGTTACCGCAAGTGAGATTACCTCTTTGCAGTCGGTGAAAAAGAGCGAGAGCGCGGAGCGCGATTTGCGCTTTTGCATTGTAAAGGGTCTGCGTGCCGAGGCGTCGGAATGCGCCGAACGCAAGCTGAAAACTTCCAAACCTCTGGATATAATCAACTCACAGATTATTCCCGCTCTGGACGAGGTGGGCGCCGGCTTTGAAAACAAGACGGTATTTCTCCCTCAGCTGTTGATGAGCGCCGAGGCGGCTTCCGGCGCGTTCGAGGTGATAAAGCGCGGCTTCTCGGGCAGGTCTGAGGCAAAAAAACTCAAAATCGTCATCGCCACGGTCAAGGGCGATATTCACGATATCGGCAAGAATATTGTTAAAACTCTTCTTTTAAACTACGGCTTTACGGTGTACGATCTGGGGCGCGACGTTCCGCCCGAAAGAGTGGTCGAAGAGGTAAAAAACACGGGCGCGCAGCTCTGCGGACTCTCCGCGCTGATGACGACTACGGTCGCGTCTATGGAACAGACAATCAAACTGTTGCGTGCGGAACGACCGGACGTAAAGGTGGTAGTGGGCGGCGCGGTGCTCAACGAAACTTACGCCGCCGCAATTGGCGCAGATAAGTACTGTAAGGACGCCATGGCAACCGTAAGGTACGCCGAAGAGTTGGAAGGCTCGCTTTAAAAGTACGTTAAATCTAAAATACGAAAAAATTAAATTTTTATTAATTATTCCTGATTAATGTAATAAAATTAGTTGCGTTTGGCAGTCAGGTAGTTTATAATAACAGTAACGCGCATATTCTAACGGCGCAACTAAAATTTTTACTACGGCGAAACGGGAAAATTATGACTATTACAAATGCTGTTATACTCAGGATGAATAAACTTTTAGCCGAAAGGAAAATGACCAAGCGTAGGCTTGCTCGCGAGGGAGGACTTTCCGAAGGTACTATCGCCAGCATCTATAAACAGATTGCAAAGGGCGTAAGTCTTACAACGATTTTTGCAATATCCCGCGGATTCAATATGACGCCTGCGGAATTTTTGAACGACGAACTGTTCAATAACGTTGAAATAGATTAACTTGTGCGGCAACCTATAAGGTTGCCGCTCTTAATTTTAACGATTTTCACAGTATATTTTTTTTCGGTTATTGACTTGAAAAGCGTGAGGTGCTATAATAAAAAATATAAAAATCCATTAAGACAGGCGCAGTTATGTCTGTCGAACGGAGTATGTATGAAAAAGCCCCGCGTTCTGTTCCCTTATACCGAAGCCGGGTTGGGACACATAATGCCTATGAACAGTATCGCCGACGAATTTGAAAAATTGTACGGCGATAAAGTTGAGTGCGTCCGTTCCAAATTTTTTACCGAAACGGACAACCCCAACCTTGTTAAATACGAAAAACATCTTTCTAACAGCGTTGTAAATTATAACCGCCACCCCGCAATGGGATTCTACGCGACCTTCAATATGGACTTCTGGGGCACAAAAATTTCCAGCTGGGGTGCAGTAGTTTACATAGAACCCGACGCCGCCGAGGCAGGCATAGAGCACATGCGCGAGCTGGAAGCGGATATGGTAGTAAGCACGCATTGGGCAACTAACTACTATGCAATGCACCTTGAAAACCGACCGCTTACGGCAATGTATTGCCCCGACGTAAAGATTAACACGCTCTTCCGCTATCCCTGCGATTTAACGCTCACTTCAATGTCGCTCGGCTACAACCGCGCGCTCAAAAAACATAAACGCAGATACAATAAAAGCAACATAAAGCTGGTTCCCTTCCTTATCAGAAAGGAAGCCTTTGAAATTCCTATGGACAAGCGCCTGAACAGGCGCAATCTGGGCATTGACGAGGACAAATTCACCGTAGTTCTTGCCGACGGCGGTTACGGCATCGGCAAGATGAAATTTCTGGTCGAAGAAATCTTAAGGCGCGACCTGCCCATAAACGTAGTTGCCGTTTGCGGAAAGAACAAACAGCTTTACGAGTATTTTCTAACGCTAAAAAGTCAGGGCAAAACAAAATTCTATCCAAAGGGTCTGGTGGACAATATGCTTGAAATAATCGCTTCTGCCGACCTGTTCTGCGGCAAGAGCGGTGGTTCTATGCCCGCAGAATGTACCTTTTTCGGCGTGCCCGTAATTATTACTCATTACGCCACAGATATCGAGCGTTGGATAGGCAAGTACTATTTAAAAAACGTCGGCAGCGCGCTAAAGATTTTCAAAGCGGATAAGGCAGTGGATAAAATCGAAGAGTTCTGCGCCCACCCCGAACGCCTTGAACCCTACGCAAAAAAGGCGAAGGCTCAGCACGATAATTACGGCGCTGAAATGTGCGCAAGGTACCTCTTCGGACTGCTCTGC
>JBJEUZ010000152.1:0-2080 GCA_051884095.1 Candidatus Coproplasma sp. | reverse complement strand
CCTTCAACCTTTTTGAAAGCTCCTTCCTCAAGATACCTGTTCATTGTCGAATTAATCGATTGAATACGGGCTTCGGGATTGTCTTTTAAATATATTTCGGGGAAAATAAGCCTTAATGAGGAGGGTTTATCGCCCACCTGTTCTTCAAGGCTGCGCCAATATTCCGCGTCGGAGGTGAACTGGTCGCATGCGTTTACAGCCCACGCCGTCATATCCTGAGTTACAGGCAACAGAATTTCGGGAATTTTTATGGTGTCCATATTTTTGCTCCTTATGGCAGATTGGTATTATTATCGTCTGCTTAAATATTGATAAAGACGACCGTGAGCAAGGCGATAAAGATTGCAAGCAGTTTAATGCCCAGGTTCTTTGTGAAAATATCTTTTAATACTTTTCCGAACTTTTTCATTGCTTAATCCTCCGCCGTGAGTTCCGACCAATAGTATTCGGAGAGCACGTTTTTAAGGTCGGCGTCGCTTGCGTATCTCCTTTTTATTTCACCGTTCTTTACTATGGAAATAATGCCCGTTTCCTCTGAAACGACTATTGCGGTTACCGAAGCAACCGTAGTTACGCCCAGCGCGGCGCGGTGACGAGAGCCGACTTCCTGAGGGAGATTTTCGTTCTGTATGAGGGGAAGAAAGCAGCCCGCCGCGTGAATGCGCGTTCCCTCTATAATCATTGCGCCGTCGTGCAGGGGAGCTTTGGGATAGAACACCGCCTCTATCATGGGCGCGTTTATGTCGGCGTCGATTACCGTGCCCGAAGCCACTACGCTGTCGGGAAGGTTGTCGTTGGAAAGGACTATGAGCGCGCCTATGTCGTTTTTGGACATATGCTGTACGGCGCGGATAATCTGGTCGATTATTCCCTCTATCTTGCTTACGGTGACGTCCGAGTGCCCCGCGTGGCGCTTTGCGCCCGAATCGAGCATATTTCGCTTAATTTCTACGTTGAACATCGTGACGACGAGGAACGAGAACAGGAAAATTAAAATAATGAGCGTCTGTGAACCGACGTTATCCGAAAACGAACACGCAAGACCGAACAGAACGACGGCGCCGCACAAGAGCCAGATGAGCTTTCCGCACTTATTTTCCTTTAAGACCTTGAAAACCAGATAGAACATAACCGAAAAGCCTACGAGCTGAACGGCGTACGTCCAGTCCATTCCGTTCCACATTTTTACAATTTTATCTACAAATGCTTGCATAGATTTCTCCGTAAGGATACGGCGGCTGACGCACGCCGTGCCTATACGCAATTATTATATTATTTTTTAGTGAAAAAATAAAGCGATTTACACCCTTTTATGCCGTCGGCGGCAATATAATTTTTGTCATTAACCGACCTCGTCGAAAAAAATACGGGCAAGCGCAGAAGTTAAAGCGACCTCGGGCGTCAATCTGCCGTTCCTTAAATCCGACGATAACGAATAGAGCAAATTGACAAATCGCGTAAGTTTATTCTTGCCGAAAGCTCGCGCCGCTTCGCCGCTCTTTTTGACGGCATACTCCTTCATCTTCATAGTCTCCGCAAGGCGCGCGTCGGATTGCGACGACGACAGGATTATGAGAAGGTTTTTAAAATAATTCAACAGCGAAGATATCAGCGCGTTTTCGTCCATACCCTTGTTAAGAAGGTCGGAACAGATTTCGGCAAACAGCGAATAATTCTTGCGCGCGACGGCGTTGGTCATCTCGTATATGCGGTAGTCCGCGTCCTTGTAGACCAAGTCGTCCACTTCGCGCAAGGTTATCTGCGGCATATTCAGCTCGATAAGTTTTTCTACCTCTTTCGAAACCCTCGACATATCGCAAAGGCAATACGCCGCGATTGCGCGGCAGGCGTCTACCGAAGCCGCCACTTGCGCCCTCTTCAGCGTGAGATAAGCCCACTTGGTAACCGTCTCCTCGTCGGTGCGGTTGCAGTCAACGTACGTTACGCACTTTTTGCGCTTTAAATCGCACCCCTTCTTTGCGGGCTGATTTACGATTATGACTATCGTAGTGTCGGGGCAGTTTTCAAACGCGGTTTTAAGGTATCTTTCGTAGTCGTCCTCAGAAGGATAAAAATCGCC
>JBJEUZ010000151.1:0-2082 GCA_051884095.1 Candidatus Coproplasma sp. | reverse complement strand
GTAATAAAACTTACTCACTATTCTTCCGAAGTCTACGGGTTCACCCGCATAGCAGAAAAAATAATATCTAAACTTCCTTTCCCCGCCGAAATATTCGTCGATAGCGGATTGATGTAAGTTTGAAGGAGAAATATAATGGCTCAGATTCAGCAACTCTTAAAATATCAGGAGGCAGACTCCAAGCTCCTTAAAATAGAGCAGGAAGTCGCAAACTCGGAAGAGCGCAAAAAGTTTGTGCAGGCGCGCAATTTTTTAACCAAGGCGTCCGAAAAGTTAGACAGGCTGGAAGGAAAAGCGCAGGAGCTTAAGGCGCTTTTGGAAAAACTTAACGAAAAGTATGGCGAAATTTCTGAAACCTTGAAGGATTTCGACAACATTGACGAGCTTGTAGAGGGCGGCGCCGATATTTCGTTCTATAAGCGCAACGCGCAAAATATTGCCGACAAAATTAAAACTTTAAAGGGCGAAGTTTCTTCGCTCACGGCGGCGATAAAGGAAGCGGGCGAGGAGTACTAGAACCTTAAAAAGAAGGTTATAACCGCGCAGAAGCAGTACCCTGATTTGCAGAAAGCGTTCCAGGACTATAAAAAGAGCAGACAGGACGAAATTACGCAGATAACTTCCGAAATGGAAGATATCGCAAGGGAAATCGACCCTGAAATTCTCAAAAAATATCAGGCTAAAAGGAGCGAGCGTATCTTCCCCATTATCTGTAAGCTGAACGGCGACAGATGCTCCAAGTGCGGTATAGAGCTTTCGATAGCCGGCAAGGAAGCGGCGTCCTCGGGAAAGGTAATAGAGTGCGAAAACTGTCACAGGTTTTTGTACGTCTCTGCTGATTGATAAGCATTAGAATTTGTAAGCAGCCCGAAGTTTGTGCACATTGCGCAAACTTTGGGCTGCTTTATATGTGGAGTAATTATTGTGCTTTAAGACGAATAATATAAATGGTAGGCATAACTTTCTCCATCGCTAATTGTTCCAAGATAATAGTTATGAAGATAGTTACGCCTAGTGTTTTGCGCGGAGGAAAAACTGCAAAAAATACAGCGACGCGGGGCGGGCATTTACGTTCAGGTAAATGCCCGCCGCTTTTTATGCTTGACTTAGCCGACGGGCAATAGTAAAATATAGTCGATAGGCGGAAAAGCAAATTTTTTCTGCCGCAGTAAAAAGGAGCATATTATGAAAGTTTTGATGATTAACGGAAGCCCTCACGAACACGGCTGTACGGACGCCGCGCTTAAAATAGTTGCGGATGAACTTCGCGCTCAGGGCGTCGAAAGCGAAATAGTCTGGATAGGCAACGGCGCGGTACATACCTGTAAGGGTTGCGGCGCGTGCAAAAAGCTGGGCAGGTGCGTATTCGGCGACGACATCGTAAATTCCATAGGTGAAAAAATCGCAGGAGCGGACGGCTACGTTTTCGGCGCGCCCGTTCACTATGCCTCCCCCGCAGGCGCAATGATAGCGGTTCTGGACAGACTCTTTATTTCGCGCGGTGCAGAAATGCAGCTTAAACCTGCCGCAAGCGTGGTTTCGGCTCGCCGCGCAGGCACAACCGCAAGCTACGACGTGTTAAATAAGTATATCGGCATAAACAATATGTTGCAGGTCCCTTCAACCTATTGGAATATGGTACACGGCAATTCCGCAGAGGAAGTTGCAATGGACGAAGAGGGGGTAAGCATAATGCGCGCAGTCGGCTCCAATATGGCGTGGCTTTTAAAGCTGTTGAATAACGCTAAGGGAACCGAATTGGAAAAGCCCGTAATTATTCCAAAAGTCAAGACCAATTTTATAAGATAGTGTAATTTTAAAAATTACGCGCCGACGGTTGACCGTCGGCGCGTTCGATATATTTAAACAATATACGCCGACGGCAGTTTGCCGTCGGCGCGTTAGCTCTGGAGTAAAAATTTAAGGAGTAACCCTGTTTATATCTCTGGGGAACATAGCCGCATTGCGCACGTTCTTGAATCCTAAAAGGTGCATGGTCAGTCTTTCAAGTCCGAGTCCTAAGCCGCCGTGAGGGGGCGCGCCGTACTTGTGAAGCATAAGGTAGGTTTCAAACTCGTCGGG
>JBJEUZ010000150.1:0-2082 GCA_051884095.1 Candidatus Coproplasma sp. | reverse complement strand
TGGAGGTATCCGCTCACGCGCTGTATTTCGGAAAGGTGGACGGGATAAAGTTTGACGTCGGCATATTTACAAACTGCACGCAGGACCATCTCGATTTTTTTAAGGATATGAAATCTTACTCCGATTGCAAAAGAAAACTGTTTTCAGGCGACAGATGTGCGGCGGCAGTGGTCAATTCGGACGATAAACTTGGCGTGGAGTTGGCAAATTCCCTGACGGAAGTGTATAGTTATGGCCTGGAAAACCCCGCCGACACCTTTGCTGTGGACGTAAACGAGCGAATCGACGGCACCTCTTTCGTTATTAATCTGTTTGACGAACTGTACGAAATCGAACTTTTTATGCCCGCGTTGCACAACGTGTACAACGCGCTTGCGGCGGCAACGTGCGCAAAAGTGATGGGCGTAAAAACTTACGTTATCGCGCAGGGGCTGTCTTCGCTCAAGGGGGTTACGGGCAGGCTTGAAGAGGTGGCAAAGTATAACGGCGGAAGAATTTACGTCGACTTTGCTCATACGCCCGACGGTCTGGAAAAATCGCTTTCAAGTCTTAAAAGACTTTGCTGCGGCAAGCTGTACTGTCTGTTCGGTTGCGGCGGAAACAGGGACGCAACCAAGCGACCGATTATGGGTAAAATTGCGGCGAAATACTCGGATTTTGTAATAATTACTTCGGATAATCCCCGATATGAGGACCCTTACGATATAATAGGGCAAATCGAACCCGGCGTTCAGGCTGAAGGTAAGCCATACGTCGCAGTGACGGACAGACGGTCGGCAACCGAATACGCAATAAATCTTCTTGGCGATGGCGACGTGTTGCTGGTTGCGGGAAAGGGTGGAGAGACCTACCAGGAGATAATGGGAATAAAGCACGATTACGACGATGCAAAGATTATTAAAGAAATTATAAGCAGTTAAAATGAAAGTTTATGCAATTTGCTTGCTGACCGCGTTCGCTGTGTCGATGGCGCTTACGCTTGTCCTTCTGCCGCTTTTAAGGCGGCTGAAGGCGGGGCAGTATATTTTAGGATACGTTAAAGAGCACGCGTCCAAAAAAGGCACACCCACTATGGGCGGGCTTGCGTTTATTGCCGCTATAGTCATAGTTTCGCTCGGGTTTTGCGGCGTTGAAAATGCAAACTTAAATCTTACGCTTTGCATAACCGCCGGCTTTGCGCTGGTGGGGTTTTTAGATGATTTTTTAAAGATTTACAGAAAAGAAAACGAAGGCCTGAAGCCCTATCAAAAAATTTTCTTTCAGTCGGCGATTGCTATGATAGCCGCGGTATATTGCTATATCAACGGCATAACCGCAATAAAAATACCGTTCGGCGGCGGGCTTCAGTTCGATATAGTCTGGGGGATAATTCCCTTGGTTGCCTTCGTGTTTATAGCTACCGTAAACTGCGTAAACTTAACCGACGGGCTAGACGGGCTTGCGGGGGGTACAAGCCTTGCATACCTTTTATGCTTCGGCTCGCTGTGCGCGTTGAGCGGAACGGCTTTCGCACACGTTTGTTTTGCCGCCGTGGGCGCGCTTGCGGCGTTTTTGCTGTTCAATTCTAACAAGGCGTCGGTGTTTATGGGCGATACGGGCTCGCTTGCGCTGGGCGGGCTTATAGCTTGCGTTTCGGTCTTTTCGGGCAATACTTTATATATTCCCATTATGGGGATTATGTTCGTCGTTTCAGGAATATCCGTAATAGTGCAGGTAATATACTATAAACGGACAAGACGAAGGGTATTTTTAATGGCGCCCGTGCATCATCATTTCCAAATGAAGGGCTACACGGAATGTAAAATTTCTTACGCGTATTTTTTACTCACGTTCCTTGTCGGAATTTTCTGTTTGATTTTCGTGTGAGGCAAAATGTATTTTAAAAATCAGAAGTTTTTGATAGCGGGCATCTCCAAATCAGGCGAGAGTAGCGCCCGCTTTTTGCTTGCTCGCGGCGCGGCTGTGTATCTGTACGACGACGTGATAAGCGACAATATCAAAACGACGGTCGCCGAGCTTACCGCGCTGGGCGCGGTGGCAATTACTGCGGAAAACTATGAGGACGCAATAAGAATTTGCGAT
>JBJEUZ010000149.1:0-9070 GCA_051884095.1 Candidatus Coproplasma sp. | reverse complement strand
ACCGCCTGCCTCCTATCGTCAATCATATCATCAGGCAGGTTATCCAACGAAAACCAACTTATTTCCGAACACTTTTCAGGTTCGCAGATTTCTGGCTCGCCTAAAAAATTTTGCGAATAAAAATATCCGTTGTAATAGGTTAAATCGCAGTCCCGATCCCTCTTGTGAATGAGGGCGAAAAAATTAAAATCTTCCGCGTAGATTTTTAAGCCAAGTTCCTCTTCGCATTCGCGCGAACAGGTATTTATCATACTCTCATTCTCTTCGACGTGCCCAGAACAAGATAAATCCCAAAGCCCGTCGGCAAAGCCGGTATTTTTACGCCTCTGCAACAAAATCTTTATATCTCCGCCGAAATCCTTAATAAGCATTACGATTACGGCGGAGCGCGTTAAACATCTTTGCTTCATCAAACCTTTACGTCGCCCTTCAAACCGAGGTCGCCGGCATTTGTCTGCAAAATCGGGTCAATCTCGTTGCGGATAAATTCTTCCGTCTGTTCAGGTGCGCGACCGATAAACTTACTTGCGTCGAGAATGTCGTCAAGTTTGTCGTGCACTGGTGCAAAAGTCTGGTCTGCCTTAATCAGCTCTATCAGGTTATTGTCGCCGCCGTTCACCTTTACGTTTTTGCCTGCCTCCATCGAAAGAACCCTTATTCTCTCGTGCAGTTCCTGTCTGTTGCCGCCAGCCTTTACGCATTCCATCATAATATTTTCCGTAGCCATAAACGGAAGTTCTGCCGCAATGTGCTTTGCAATTACCTTATCGTAAACTACCAGATTTTCGCTGACGTTCATATAAATATTAAGTATGCCGTCGAGCGCAAGGAAGGCCTGAGCCAGAACAATTCTTCTGTTTGCAGAGTCGTCCAAAGTTCTTTCGAACCACTGCGTGCCTGCCGTAATTGCCGTGTTCATGGGAAGGGAAATAACGTAGCGCGCGAGCGAGCCCATGCGTTCGCTCCTCATAGGATTGCGCTTATAGGCCATAGCCGAAGAACCTATCTGAGACTTTTCGAACGGCTCCTCTATTTCCTTCATATTCTGCAATATCCTTATATCGTTTGAGAATTTATATGCGCTCTGCGCAATCTGAGAAAGAACGCACAAAACGTTATAGTCGAATTTTCTGGGATAGGTCTGACCCGTTACGCCGTAGACACTTTCGTAGCCGAGCTTTTCGACAACCTTCTTTTCAAGCTCCTTTACCTTTTCGCTGTCGCCGTTGAACAGTTCCATAAAACTTGCCTGCGTTCCCGTTGTACCCTTAACGCCACGGAGCTTGAAATGACTTTCAAGATTTTCTAAATTTTCGTAGTCCATCATCAGGTCCTGCAACCAAAGCGTGGCGCGCTTGCCGACGGTGGTGAGCTGCGCAGGCTGAAGATGAGTAAATCCGAGCGTTGGCAAGTTCTTATACTTCAATGCAAAAGTCTTTAACTTGTCCATAACGTTGACAAGTTTTGCCTTTATGATTCTTAGCGCGTCGGACATAATAATCAATTCGGAATTACAGTCGACAAAACAGCTTGTTGCGCCGAGATGAATGATAGGCATAGCAGACTTAGCCTGAGAGCCGAACGCCTTGACGTGCGCCATAACGTCGTGCCTTACTTCCCTTTCGTATTTTTCGGCAAGCTCGAAGTTAATGTCCTCGGCATACTTTTTCATTTCTTCTACTTGCTCGCTAGTTATGTTTAAACCCAACTCCATTTCGGACTGCGCAAGAGCAATCCACAGCTTTCTCCAAAGTTTAAAGCGCTTTTCATCTGAAAAAGTCTGAGCCATTTCTTTACTTGCATATCTTGTAATCAGGGGATTTACGTAAACTGAATTATCTGTCATTTTTTACTCCGTAAAATTTATTTTTTTCTGTTTTTAACCGCAGCAAGGGCGTCGATTATAATAATCACAATCAATGCGATTGCAGGCATAATGAATCCCGAACAGCCCACTATTAAAATTATCAATCCTAATGCTATACTTGAATTTTTCTGCTGTAAAAGCGTTGCATAGTCGGCGGCGGAGCTGTCAAGCCTGGTGTTTGCCGCAGGAAAATAGATAATCGTACCTACGATAATGCAGATTAACGCCGCAACCAGAATACCCGACAAAACAGCTATAATAGTCTTTTTGTTCATTTTAAAATTTTATGGGCGCAGGATACTCCACGCCGAAGGTTTCAACCCTTATGCTCTTAATAATCTGTTCAATTCTGGGTCTGTCCTGTGAATTGGTGGCAACGGACGCGATTTTATCAACCGTTTCGATGCCTTGGGTAACTTTTCCGAATGCGGCGTACTGACCGTCGAGGTAAGAAGCGTTTGCGTGCATAATGAAAAATTGTGAACCTGCGCTGTTGGGCGACATTGCGCGCGCCATTGAAATGACACCTCTGGAATGTTTTATATCGTTGCCCTTATATCCGTTGAGCGCAAACTCGCCCTTAATCGTATAACCCGGACCGCCCATACCCGTTCCGTTGGGGTCGCCGCCCTGAATCATAAAGCCCTTGATTACGCGGTGAAAAATTAGGCCGTCGTAAAAGCCGCTGTTAGAAAGCACAATAAAATTGTTTACCGTGTTTGGCGCCTTTTCAGGGTAGAGCTCTAAAATTATTTTATCTCCGTTCTCCATTTCGAGTGTTGCAACGGGATTGCTCATATTGTTTTCTCCTTATTATTAATTATAGTCATCTATTGAATTTCTTCGAATTTCTCAAGTTTAACGCCGGCTTCTTCAAACAGCTGCAGCGAAAATTTATCGGGATAGCCTTCCTTATAGACCACTCTGGAAATACCGGAATTTATTATTATTTTTGCGCAGATTACGCACGGTTGATGCGTGCAGTACAGCGTGCAGCCTTCAACGCTGCAGCCCACTCTCGCCGCCTGAATAATGGCGTTTTGCTCTGCGTGAACGGCATAACATACTTCATGCATTGTTCCGCTGGCAATATTCAATTTTTTTCTCAGACATTCGCCCTTATCGACGCAGCTCTTTATTCCCTGAGGCGCACCGTTGTAACCAGTGGCAATTACCCTTTTATTTCTTACAATGACAGCGCCTACGTGCCTGTTCTGTTGAAAACAGCTGGACCAGGAACCGACCAGCTCGGTCATATCCATAAACCTTTTATCCCACTTATCCATAATTAAACGCTCCGTATTTTAAGCCTGAATACATTTTAACACACTTGTTTTTAAAATGCAATTTTTTATTTTCTTATGTTTGATTTTATTTGAGTTAGTTTATAAATTATTTTGTAAATAAAAAAATATTTTTTCGGAGGAAATTTATACAATGAATATAAAGCCTTTATTCGACAAGGTTGTTGTCGAAGGTCTTAAAGCTGAAGAAAAGACCAAGAGCGGTCTGTACCTTACCGCCGCTTCTCAGGAAAAGCCCGCTACTTGCGTTGTAGTTGCGGTCGGTCCCGGCGGAATCATAGACGGTAAAGAAGTTACAATGCAGGTTAAAGTCGGCGACAAGGTTCTGCTCTCCAAATACAGCGGAACAGAAGTTAAGGTTGACGGCAAAGAATACACAATCATTCGCCAGAGCGACATTCTGGCTATAGTTGAATAATTAAGGAGATTAAAAATATGGCAAAACAGATTAAATACGGCGACGAAGCCAGAAAGGCGCTTGAAACAGGCGTAAACGTCATTGCAGATACAGTTAAAATCACGTTAGGGCCCAAGGGCAGAAACGTAGTGTTGGACAAAAAGTTCGGCGCTCCGCTCATTACCAACGACGGCGTGACGATTGCTAAAGAAATCGAACTTGAAGACCCGTTTGAAAATATGGGCGCTCAGCTGGTTAAGGAAGTTTCCACAAAGACCAACGACGTAGCAGGCGACGGCACCACCACCGCTATGGTTCTTGCTCAGGCAATCATCCGCGAAGGACTTAAGAACCTTGCCGCAGGTGCAAATCCTATGATTTTGAAGAAAGGCATCGCTTCCGCTGTGGACGTTGCCGTAAACAAGATTAAGTCTATTTCAAAGCCCGTTGAAAACAAACTTGCAATATCCCAGGTTGCTTCCATTTCCGCAGGCGACGAAGAAATAGGCAAACTCATTGCGGACGCAATGGAGATTGTCGGCAAAGACGGCGTTATTACCGTTGAGGAAGGCAAGTCTATGACCACCGAGCTCACTACCGTAGAAGGCATGCAGTTCGACCGCGGCTACGCTTCCGCTTATATGGTAACCAATACCGACAAGATGGAAGCCGTGCTCGACAACCCCTACATTTTAATTACTGACAAGAAGATTTCCACCTTGCAGGAAATTCTGCCCGTCATCGAGCCCATCGCTCAGCAGGGCGCAAGGCTTTTAATAATTGCAGAGGACGTTGAAGGCGACGCGCTTGCCGCACTCATCGTCAACAAATTAAAGGGCGTTTTAAACTGCGTTGCAGTCAAGGCTCCCGGCTTCGGTGACAGAAGAAAAGCTATGCTCGAAGATATTGCAATTCTCACCGGCGGCACTGTAATTTCTTCCGACCTCGGCTACGAATTCAAGGACGTAACTCCCGATATGCTCGGCAGAGCGGCTCAGGTCAAGGTCGATAAAGACAACACCACCATTATAGACGGCGCAGGCGACGCTGAATCAATCAAGGCTCGCGTAAATTCTATTAAGGCTCAAATTGCAGAAACCACTTCCGAATACGACAGAGAGAAGCTGCAGGAACGCCTTGCAAAACTTGCAGGCGGCGTTGCGGTAATCAACGTAGGCGCGGCAACCGAAGTCGAAATGAAGGAAAAGAAGCTCCGCATTGAGGACGCTCTTGCAGCTACTCGCGCGGCTGTCGAAGAAGGCATCGTGCCCGGCGGCGGAGTTGCGCTTCTCTCCACTATTCCCGAACTTACCAGACTTGTAAGAACTCTTACGGGCGACGAAAAGACGGGCGCTTCTATCGTGCTTAAGGCGGTTGAAGAACCTATCCGTCAGATTGCAAAGAACGCAGGACTTGACGGCTCTGTAATCGTAAACAATATAGTGACCTCCAAAAAGCCCAACTACGGCTTCGACGCGCTCAAGAATCAGTACACCGATATGGTTGCAAGCGGCATTATTGACCCCACCAAGGTTGCCCGCTCGGTATTGCAGAATTCCGCTTCGGTTGCTGCAACTCTGCTCACCACCGAAAGCATCGTAACCGACATTCCAGCTCCTGCCGCACCCGCTCCCGCTAATCCCGATATGGGGGGAATGTATTAATTAAATAACACCTCAATCTTCATAAACAAATTGCTCCCGCGCGGTAAATGCGCGGGAGCTTTTATTTTTCATTGCAGGATATAATCTCGCCAGACAGCGTCTGCGTGAAACATATCTTCGTGGGTAACGCAACATAAAACACATTCTTCGTTGCTTCGGCAAAGTTCTAAATCGTCCACGATACAGTCTCCTACTTCAACGCGATTTCGCGAAGGGTCGGAAACGAGAACAAATTCTTTCAGCTCATCCGTTGCAAGAAATTCATAAATGCCATATTCATCATAGCTGGGATATTCTGAAAGCAACGCGCCTTCAGTCGACGGGCAGAAGGCAAAAAACTGATAGATATCTGTAATATGCAGACTGATCGTATCAGCATTTGAAAGCAAATTACGCACCAAATAAGCATAATCTCATTCATTTAGCGACAAAATCTCATCAAATACGTTCAGCAGCATTATTCTTTACCCGAGAGCTTGTTCAATATTCTTTCAAGCGCATATTTGCCGTGCTCGTAGGTGAGTCCGCCCTGAAAATATGCTATATAAGGCGGCTTTACGGGACCGTCGGCGGAAAGCTCTATCGACGCGCCCGAAACAAAAGTACCCGCCGCCATTATAATTTTGTCGTCGTAGCCGGGCATATCCCAGGGCTCACAGGTAACGAAGCTGTCCACGGGTGAAGCGTACTGCACTTCCCTGATAAAATCAATCATCTTTTCCGCGCTGTCGAACTGAATGCAGCGCGTTATATCGTGCGGAATTTTGTCGATTGACGGATAGTTAATATAACCGAGGTCGGTCATTGCAATGCCGATAAGCAGCGAGCACTTAAGAGCCTGCGCAACCGTATGCGGAGCAGTAAAAAGCCCCTGGTAAAAATACCTATAGCCCTGCTCGTAACTGCCAACTTCAAGACCGATTGAGGGCGCCGTGAAGCGGCGACCGATTTTTTGAATATACTCGTCCTTTCCGCATATATAGCCGCCCGTAGGCGCAAGTCCTCCGCCGGCGTTCTTTATGAGCGAACCGACAACAATATCTGCGCCGACGTCGGTCGGTTCTGTCTTTTCTACAAATTCACCGTAACAGTTATCGACGAAAATGCAGCCGTTGAAGCCCAAACTACGAATAAAAGCGCAGGCTTCGCCTATTTCCTCGCAGGAGAACGCGTCGCGCAGTTCGTACCCGCGCGAACGCTGGATATAAACGACCTTTACGTTTTGGTTAAACCTGATTTTAATCTCTTCGTAATCGAATTTTCCGTCCGTGTTGAGTGAACAGCACTCGAACTTGACCCCCATATCTTTGAGAGAACCGATACCAGCGCCGAAAATTACCGGACGGATAGTGTCGTAAGGCATACCGCTGATACAAAAAAGCGTATCGCCGGTCGACAGTAGCCCGAACAACGCAACCGAAAGAGAGTGCGTACCTGAAAGTAGGTGAGGCGAAACGATACCCGATTCGGCATTAAAAACGTCGGCATAGACCTGACCGAGACAGTCCCTGCCCTCGTCGCCGTAACCGTAGCCCGTAGTGCCAGCAAAGTGGCGCAGAGCGATATTGTGCCTGTTAAAAGCGTTCAGAACCTTTACCTGATTAAAGTACGCAATTTCGTCTATTGCGGAAAATTTATCTTTAAACCTATCCTCGCAATCCATAACAAATAAGTTGAAATCTTTCATTGCAATAACCCTAAAACTCTTTCCACCGTCGCTTGGTCGGGCGAAAGGTTGATTAATCCTTTTAATTTTTTAAAAAAAGTAATCTGTCTTTTAGCGTAATGTCGGGTATTTAGCTTGATTATGTCACGCATAGTACTCTCATTATCGCCGTTATTCATACATTGAAGCACTTCTTTATAGCCTATAGCCTGCATACTCTGACAATTTTCGTCCACTCCGTCTGCAATTAAAGACTTCACTTCTTCCACAAGTCCGCATTCGAACATTTTATCCACGCGGGAATTTATTCTAGCGTATAACTCTTCCCGCGGGTAATCTATCGAAACTGCTACGTAGTCGTAACGCGATATAAGCTCGTCAAGCTGTTCGGACTTTTTCTTTCCGCTGAGTTCAAAAATTTCCAGAGCTCGAATAACTCGTTTTACGTCGTTGACGTGAAGTTTTTCCGCCGTTTCCGGGTCGGTTGCTTGCAAAATTTCAAACAGCTTTTCTTTGCCCTCTTCGCTTAAAATTTTTTCGTATTTCTTCCTGACGTCTGCGTTACCCTGCGTGCCGCCGTAGTTTAATTTATACAGTATAGAATTGATATAAAAACCAGTGCCGCCGCAGATTACGGGAATTTTACCGTTGGACAACAACCCGTCGATTATCGGTAGAGCCGCATTCCGATAATCTGAAACCGAAAAATTGCTCCTGGGGTCGGCTACGTCTATCAGGTGATGCTTTACCCCGAGCATTTCGTTCTCGTTCGGCTTTGCGGTTCCTATATTCAGCCCTCTATACACCAGCTGTGAGTCGGCGGAAACGACTTCGCTGTCAAGCCTTTTTGCACATTCTGCGGCGAGCGCGCTTTTACCCGTTGCGGTAGCGCCGCAAATTATAAGCAACTTTCCCACGTTAAACTATCCTTTTAAACATTTTTTCTATTTGCTGTTTAGTAAGTTTAACGCAAATCGGTCTGCCGTGCGGACATTTCAAGCCCATATCGCCCTTTAACATTTTAAAGAGCTTATCTCTTTCCACCTCGGTGAGCTCCATACCGCCTTTAACAGCGTGTTTACAAGCCGTCATGGCGATTTTATCCTTTAAAACTTCCTCTAATTTTATAGCTTTAAGTCCGTCTAAATCAGACAACAATTCATCGAAAAAGTCCTTCAGGTTTATATCGCGCAAATCCGCAGGCACTTCGTTTACTCTGTATGCATATAGCCCGAATGGCTCGATATCGAAGCCCATACTGCGTATAAGCGAAATATTTCTTCCTATAAATTCACTTTCGGCTACGTTCAAATCGAGGATATAAGGAATAAGCATTCCCTGACGCGCTACCTTTCTCTCTGATAATTTTTGTTTCAGAGAATCGAAGATAAGCCTTTCGTGCGCGGCGTGTTGGTCAATCATATAGACCTCGTCGCCCATCTCGTATAATAAATAAGTATTGAAAAGATTGCCCTTATATTTACAGCTTTCAAATTCCAATTTCTGTTGTTCTGCGGCAAGCCTGGCGCTCATTTGCGCCATTTCCTCTTCGAGTTCAGGATTTTTCATACCTAAACAGACGTGCATTTCATTCTTTTGGGTTTTTCCGTCGTAAAAACGGTAAAGCGGCAAGTTCTGACCGTCTATATGCTCTGGCGCAGCATAATCGTCGTAAACCGAATAATCGGGCTTAACAGGATCTACGCTACACTGATTAATAGGCTCGGACTTCTTCGTCTTTATTTCGCCGTTTTGCTTGAACTCAGGCATGCACTTTACGTCGTCAAAATTTTTGTCGTATACCTTTTCAGTCTGAGTGTAATCCGCCGCATAGACGCAATTTTTTGACAATTTATCGCCGAAAGTGGACTTAATTTCGGGAATAACCGTACTGTCGACTACAAATTCAGCCGCTTTTGCAGTTCCATCCAGAACAGAAGATATAACCTTATAAACCGTTCCGAATATAAGTTGATTGTCTACAAATCTTACGTCTGCCTTGTTTGGGTGGACGTTTACGTCTACTATGTCGTCGGGCACGTCGATAAACAGCGTGTAAACGGGGTACTGCCTCTTCATAGTGTAGGGCGCATAAGCCTGAGCAACAGCCGTTGCAATTACGTTGTTTACAATGTATCTTCCGTTTAAAAAAACGCTTTCCTGCGTCTTATT
>JBJEUZ010000148.1:0-9102 GCA_051884095.1 Candidatus Coproplasma sp. | reverse complement strand
ATAAACGGAAAGGCGCTCATTGCAGAGGTTATTTCCGAAAGCGAAGCGCCCTTGTATAAGCTGCCGTCGTAGGAGGAATAGTTGAGCTCGGGCATGGTGAGATAAGCCGACTTTATCTGCTCCTCCGCCCTTGTGCGGAAATAGGCGTCGTCGCCCTCGATAAGATAGATTGTCCGCGCGCCGCTCTCTATATCGTTTTTCAGTTCGGTGAATTTCATTATTCTGTCCTGTCTACCGCATAACCGGCAACAAACCTTTTACGGTTATTTTACCATTATCCGCGTCAAATTGCAAGCACCCTTGCAAATAAACGTTATAATCTCCGCCCCGTTCGCCGTAACAAGCCGCAATTCCGTTGAACCCGTCCGTAATCTGGGGAGATACGATAAGGTGGGCATTTAACTCTGTCTGCGATTGACCCAGCAATATGGCGCAGTCAACGCCGCCAACGCTGATTTTTACCGTGTCGGATGAGACAAATCTACATTCCACGCCGTAGAGCGAAAAATCGGTTAAATAGTTAATGTTTTCTCCCGCCTCGGCGTTAATCAGTCCCGAATACAGGTAAATATTGTCATATTCCCACTCCTGTTGCAGACAGTAGCCCACGGCGTTGTCGTCGCCCAGCACGATTAAATCACGGACGCGGTTTGCGCAGTACTTATTGACGAACGAATATATTCTGCCCGAATCGGTCCCCTGCGTTACCACCAATATATTGCCTTGCGAAGTGCGGACAAGCGTCATACAGCCGCCGTAATACGCGTCCACCGTTATGCGCGCGCCGTTGTAGACAGTGCCGTCGAAAACAGTGGCAAGCGTAAACGAAAGAGCGCAGACCACGCACGTTACCGCGCGGATAATCAGGCTCAGATTGAATTTATCAGAGAGCGCCGCAAGAAAGATTGCGGGCAGCACCGCCACCCACCAGCCGCTTATACCGCTGATTACGGCGTTTTCAAAGCCGCAGCTTACAAATAAACTTATAAAGCCTTCAAGCGGCATACAAACGTACGGCAATATTGCCGCGGCGGGAGGAATTATAAGAGAAATTACGGTTGCGGAAAACAGAGCGGCATACAGCGCGGAGAGAATTGGCAGAAAGAATACGTTTAAGACAAGTCCCGCCCACGAAACGTAGCCGAACGTGAGCATCTGCGCGGGGAAGGTCGCCGCCTGCGCGGAGAGGCTGACAGACAGTCCGCCCTGCAATTTCTTAGGCAGAACGCGCAAAATTTTACCAATATTTTTTACAAGGAAAATTATGCCGAGCATTGCCGAAAACGATAGAATAAAGCCTGCATCGAAGAGGTTTAACGGGTTTATTGCAAGCAGTATTATTGCCGCTATCGAAAGGGAGTTTAGCCCGTCGTATTTCAGGTGCGTAAGCGTCGACAGAGCCGCAACCGAGCACATAACCGCTGCTCTTACGGACGACGGAGTAAAGCCGCACACGCCCGCGTAAAAGACTATTAGGGAAATTTTTATTGCGGCGGAAAGGTATTTGTTGAGCCTTAGCTTGTTCAATATGAACGACAACACGGCGTAGATGACGCCGATATGTAAGCCTGAGACGGCGAAAATATGAGCTATTCCGCCGTAGCGGAAGGACGAAAGCGTTTGAATATCCATAGCCGAAGTGTCGCCCGTGAGCATTGCGCGCGCAACCGCCGCGGTTTCGTAAGGTAAATTGTCCTCAAGCACGCCGACTATCGCCGACCTGACCGAACCGAACAGCGAAAAACCGTATTTGCTGTCCAACGTGCCGTACATCAGGCACTTGTACCTTATTGAGTCTATCGCGTTGTAGTTGAGTTCGCCGTAGGAGAACAGGTCGCACTTTTCCACGGAACAGAGCGCGCTTACAGTATAGCCGACTTCGGCATAACCGCCTCCGTCGCCGTCGAGATAGGCTAGCGTTCTGCCCTTTAAACGCTTTCCGTCGGCAGACACGTCGGAGAGAACCAGAACGACCGTGCCCGATCGGGTCTTTTCCACGCTCTCCACCCTGCCTGAAATTTCGGTTACGTCGGAAGTTACCTCCGAACTTTCGTAATCGTGCAGATTGACCGCGGAATATACCGCGCCCAACAGAAAGAAAGCCAGCGCGAGCGCGCAGCTTACTACCGCGCGCGTGCTCTTTATACAGAGCGCGCAGATTATGAAGATTACCGCCGCGACAGGCACGGCGAAAGTTACGTAAAAATACCCTACGTTATAGTATGCGAGCGCGAAGGTAAAGCCTATGCCGCACGCCAAAGAAAGAGCGAGTGCAAAGGGCAGTCTGAAATTGACAAGCTTTACCTTTTTCATTGCGCACCGTATTATGCAAGTGAAATTCTGTCTGAAATGCTGCGTATAAACAGACCTGTACGCACGCCTTCGTCGATACAGTCGTTAAAAAACGAAGTAGTCTTTTCGGTTACGCGCGGAATTTTAAGCTGTTTCACCGCTATAGAGATGAGCTCGTCGCCGTACACGCTTACCTTATCCAAGAGCACGGCTTTGAACAGCGAGATTACGTCGTAGGGCGTAAAGTCGCAATCGGACGTACGCACGGGCGTCCCCTCCTCCACGCGATATCGGTCGTACGAGGAGTATTTGTCGTTCTTAAAATAGCACTTTACCCCCGCAATATCCGCCAACGAAAAGCCGCAGGCGGCTATTATATTTTTCAGCTTGCCTTCCAGCTTGGTTCCGTACTTGGTTATTCCGTAGAAGGAGAGCGTGCGTTCGATCAGGAAGGATTCCGAAATGGGCTCTTCCGCGGCAACCACCGCCTTCACCGCCTTTATCAGCTCCGCGTCGTTGTCGCCGCTCAGGATATAAGCGGGCTCTACCACCTTTGCCTCCAGCTTTGCGTAGCGATAGGGGCGCCTGAACGCGTTTGCGGTAACCTTTGAAGAGCAAGTGAGTTTGTCGAGATACTCCTTAATTTTTTTGATTTCGCGCTTGGGATTGTTGAAGAAGTTGATGGAATACAGCCTTATGACGTTCCAGTTGTTGCGCTTGAGGGTCTGCACCTGCATGACCGACCTGTCTTTTACAGAGAACGAGCAGGTTCCGTCGCATAGAATTGCAAGAATAAAGTTGTGCTTGTTGGCGGGGTCGATTACGCCGACGTCGATTTTGAAGTCGGATACGCCCACGTCGCAACGGCACTCGTATCCGTAGGCGGACAGTTCCGCCGCAACGTACTTGCCTATGCCGTTCTTGTTGATAATCATTTCGTCGCTGGGCGAAGCTATGTTGGTTCTGCCCTTTTCCGCAAATTCAAGGAAGCATTTCAGCCCCGCAACCCCGCGCGAAGTAGTGCGCGACAGGTCTATCATCGAATAGCGCATAGAGGAGAACACGACCATCTCCTCCCTTGCGCGGGATACCGCGACGTTGAGTCTGCGCCAGCCGCCAAGTTGGTTCAAAGGACCGAAATTCAATGAAATTCTGCCCTGCGCGTCCGGTCCGTAGCAGACCGAGAACAATATGACGTCTCTTTCGTCGCCCTGTACGTTTTCAAGGTTCTTTACAAACAGGGGTTCTTCCCTGTCGTAAGCCGCCTCGTCCAAGCCGAGGTCGGCAAGTTTTTTATTCAACAGCTTTTCGATATAGACCTGCTGAGGCGTGGAGAAGGTTACTATTCCTATGCTTGAACGGCGCAGTTTTTCGTCCTTTAATCTGCGCACGACCTCTGCTATCAGCTCTTCCGCCTCCAAGCGGTTGCACTTGCTTGCGCCGCGCTCGTACACGCCGTTCTGTACGTACTTAAGCGACACCTTGCTGTCCAGCGCGTCGGGCGAGGGGAAGGTGCACAGCCTTGAAGAATAGTACATAATATTTGAGAACGCAATCAGGCTTTCGTGCTTGGAGCGGTAGTGCCAATTAAGGTGCTTTTCGGGCACGCCGAGCGCCAGGCAGTCGTCCAGCACGGAATCCAGATCTTCCGCTTCCAGATTATCCTCGTCCGTGTCTACGTTCATAAAGAACGAGGTAGGCGGCATCTGCTTGGGGTCGCCGACGATAACCGCGCTCTTTGCCCGCGCGAGCGAAGGTACAGCCTCGCACGTGGGCAGCTGCGACGCTTCGTCAAAGATTACTAAATCGAACAGAGCGGGATCGGCGGGAAGATACTGCGAAACCGTGTAAGGGCTCATCAGCATACAGGGCGCAACGACCTTCAAGAGCTCCGGAATTTCCGCGAACAGGTCGCGAAGATTGAGCCCGCGAAGATTGCCCTTTACCTGACGGTTGAAGGTCATAAGCTCCAGCGCGAGAGGTCCTTCGGTCTCCGCCGAAGGCAGACGGGAGATTAAATCGTGACGGATTTTGCGGCGGGTAAGCGAAGCGAACTCTTCAAGAACCTGCGAGAAGTTCTGCGCGGTTTCGTCCAGCACGGTTGCGGAGAATTGCGAAAGACATTCGTCCGCGGGTATGTTGGTCTGAATGAAGTTGCGGTATACGTTTTTGCGGAATGCGGATAGAATTTTTTCGCCGCTTATCTGCCCCGACTCCATGGCGTCGGTGATGAAGGTCAAGCCGCAGGCGTTGAGCTTTTTTGCGGTCGCCTTGTACATACACCAAGCGGGCAACATATCGATATTATCGATAAGCGCGGAGCATTTTGCGCTGTAGTAGGCGAACACGTCCTCGTCGCCAACCAAAGACTTATCCGACTTTATGACCTTTACAAAGTGGTCGCAAGCCTTGACGAACGCAACCGCGGCAGATATAAACCCGGTCAACAGAGGCTTTAAATAGCCGTCCGCCGAGCGCGAGCATACGCTGTTGAACGCGTCCGCATTGTAGTCCATAAACACGCTTGCGCAGTTTTCGTGCAGGGTATAAATAGGGCGCATAAACTCTTCGCGCTTTTTGTCGTTTATACCGCCGCCCAGACCCACGAACGCGGACGAGAGGTCGGTATATTGCAGAATTTTGCGCTTTGCCGTCTCTATTTCGCAGGCGCGCTTAATCCACTCGATCTCCTCGCTCTGAGCGACGGGCGTCTTGCCGCAGCGGTTTATGCGCTTGATGATGGCAAGCAAGGTTCTGGAAGAGCGGTAGTTTTCGCCCCATTTATCCAACTCTCCTTCCGCTTCGTCGCACAGTTTGCCTAAATCGGGCAGAGTTTTAAAGCGGGTATACCAGTTGCGCACTTCCGCGTCGTAGCGCAGATTTGCGTTGTAGAACACGTAGAAATCGCTCTCGTCGCAAGAGAAGAACGCCTTAAGTTTATCTTCCTTTAAGGCGGTGGCTATTTCTATAAGCGTTTCCAGCTTTTTGGTGGTAAACGCGGAAATTTTTTGATTGAAGGTATCGGTAAAGAGCCCCAGATAGCTCTTTAAATGCCTGAGCTCCGCAAGCACGACTTCCGCCGAACAGAGTACCGATGACACAACCTTTTTATCGCATTCAGTGATATTCACGCCCGAAAAAGGAGAACGGTAAACGCCTCCGCACTCCTTTGCCGCCGCCTGTGCGGTGAGCAGCATACCCTCGTAATCGGCAAGTTTTTTCGCCGTCAACGAGTCGTAGAACGTCGACTCTATATTGACAAGCTCGGGCGCGTTTTTGTTCTGAAGATAGTACAGTATTCCCTCGTACACCGAAACGCCCAGACGGCGCTTTTTGTGCAGAGCGGCAAGGGGCTGTTTTAAAACCTCCCTGTCCTCTTCAATCTTTTGAGCGTCGGAGATGAATTTTTCGTCGGTAAAGTCGTCCCTGAGCGCGAGAGTATTCTCTATTCCGCGAATTATTTCCGCCTTATCCGCAGTCTTTCCCGAATGAAGCTCTAGGCAGAATTCGGATATACCTATTTCGGTAAGACGCTTTTTTACCACCTGTAGCGCCGCCTGTTTTTCGGCGACGAACAGCACGCGCTTGCCCGAACGGACGGCGTTTGCAATCATATTGGTAATCGTCTGGCTCTTGCCCGTGCCGGGAGGACCGTGAAGGACGAAGGTCGTGCCCTTCATTGATTCGGCAATCGCGGCATACTGCGAGGAATCGCAGGGAAGCGGCGTTAAAATTTCGGTAGGGTCGCACTCGTCCTCGGATGCTCCGCTGAGCTTGTTTTCGCTCAGTTTGTTTGAATTGGACAACAGGCTTGAAATGAGCGCGTTGTTCCTGTAGACGGGCATATTTTTCTTTACGTCCGCCCACATTGCGTAGCGTGCGAAGGTGAATTGGGCAAGGTATATATCCTCGTGAACCAACCAGCCCTTCATATTTGCTGTCTTTGAGCGGAAAACGGCTAAAATTTCCGAAGGCGAAAGTTTTTGTCCGTCGAGTCCGCGCAAATCTATGCCGAATTCCTGCTTTAAAAACTCTAACAGGGTGGTGTTGACCTGATATTCTTCCGAAAGCTCCACGGCGACGCCCTGCGTCTTTGTCTTTTTGAGGTTGACGGGCAAAAGGACGAGCGGAGCGTACTTAAACTCCGTGTCGTCGTCGTGCTTCCATTTGAGGAAGCCCATCGCAAGGTATAGCGTATTCGCGCCCACCTCCTCCTGCGAGCTCTTCGCCTTGCGAATGAGCGCCGCGGTTACTTCCTGCAACCTCTCCGCGCCGGCGTACGAGCGAGCGACGCCCTGCGAAAGCTCTATTCCGATAAGCTCGGCAAGGTTTTTGAGTTTCGAGCCGCCGCCAAAGTACAGCGCGCCCTCTATCTTCTGATTGTTGGGCTGAATAAACAGCTTATCCTTGCCCTCGGTCTTGGCTAAGAAAAAGGCGAGGTCGGATGAGATTATATGAACGCAGTCGCGGCGGAACCTGAACGAGAGCAGGTTGTTTTTGAGCGACAAATCCAGAAGGCGGCGTTCCCAGTTCATATCCTTTGTGGAACGGCGCTCCAACGCGAGCTTGTCGGCGTCGATTAGCTGCTTGGGCTTAGCGTCGTACGAAAACTGGCTGTCGCCCAGAATTTCGTAGGTAGAGCCGCTCTTGACCTTTATGGGCATGGCGAAATTGCCGCCTATACGGCAACGCTTGATATCCAGACATTCGTCGAATTTATTTCCCGACAGCGCCACCGAAAAGTGCGAAGCCGAAGTGGTAAAGCTGGCGTTCTTGTGCGCGAAGAGGTCGTCTACGTCGATAAACGCAAGGTTGTTGACGCCGTCGGCAACATAGCGCTCTATTACCGAAATATCGTCCTGCAGGGCGACGGTAAAACAGCTTTCGTAAAGCCATACTCCCACGCCGATTTTATTTTTGCCGAGCGCGATTACGGGGTTTAATTTCGCCGCTTCAAGGCAGGAGCAGGCAAAGCAAGCCATAGCTATGGGTGTGGCAAGGCGCTCTTCCACTATTTCCGCAACGTTGCCCACCTTTACCGTCTGCGTCAGGTCGCCTTCGCTTCCCCTTTCGATATTCAAGTTGCGTATTGCGGAATAGATAGAGGCGAGCGCGCTGCGTACGGCGTTTCTGTCGTTCCCCGCGTAGCCCGACCATTCCTGAGAATAGCCCCAGGTCTTTAGCTGCAAGCCCGCCTCCGCCAGAATCTTCTGGCAGTCGGAAAGTTTGGGACGGACGTGAGCCGCCAACATTTCGACATTGCCCGAAGCGCCCGACCAGCAGTCCATAGGAAGGGCGAGAACCGAGGCGTCGAGCGAGCATATCTGCGTCTTTCCGCAGGTTACCGCAACCGATACCGTGCAGGGCGTCGCATCCTGAAGGTCGGCAAGAAATTTGGGATTGAGAAGGGGAGGAGTCTTTACCTCGGTACTGCTTTCGGCGGGGATCAGCGCGATATTGACTTCGGAAGGCAATATCAGACCGTCTTTACAGGTAATGGTGATGACTACGTTTTCAATATCCTCTTCGCCGTTATTGTAGACGCGGAAAGTGGTAAACAGCGGAAATCGGTTGTAATATGTGGCGTAAGATACGGCGTTTAACAGCTCGCCGTCGAGTTCTATGCCTTCGAATTGTTGTTTGGGTTTCCTGTTCGCTGCCATTTTGCTCCCTCAAAAATATTTTAATACAGTATAATTATATCATACGACGTTCGCTTAATCAATTAAAATAAAAAAATACCCGTAAAAGTTATTGACGAAACGAGCGCGGTTTTATAAGCCTGAGCACGGAGTTTAAAAAAAACGCCCCCGCGAACGGAGGCGCAAAAATAGACGTTAGTCAAAATAATTTCAGGCGTCGATATCCGAATGCGCGCAGATTTCGTCGTACATTTCGTAAAGCTCTTCCATCCAGTCGATTTTAAGATACGAACGCACCTTCTCCCTCTGCCACTGTTTGACGTTGTATATCCTGAAGAAAGGAATATAGCGTATACCCTTGCAAAAGTGCTTTACGACGGTATCTTCCTTTCTGTCGCGCTGTTCGTTAAAGCGGCGCGGAAGAATGAGCTTTGCCTGACAGAGATAATTGAGCGCGGACTGGTCGGGCATAATCATTTTTTTCTTTGTAACGGCGTTGCGGCACTTTTCAAACAGACCCGTCTCTTTAATCTTTTTCATGTTCAGAAGCAGCACGCCCGAATTACAATATTCCTTATTTATCCAGAAATGCCCCATATAGTCGAGGGCGGCGGCGAATTCGTATTCCGAAACGTCGACGTCGTACAGCTCTTTAATATCTCCCGTGCATACCGTATCGATATCGAGATAGACAAGCTTTTCGGGGATATCGGGAAGCAAATCGAGGAAAAGCCTTATCGAAGCGTACGGCGTATAGCCGTTCTTTTCGTTCTTTCCGCCAAGGAAATATTTGTTGAAATATCCGGTAACGTCGATAAGTTCGGCGTAGCTATCCTCATTATAATATTTGAGCGCCGCGGTGAGTATTTTTATCTGATTTTCTGAAAAAGGTATGTATGCGGCGTTCTTTTCCGATAAATCCATACTGAGAACAATAATCCTTAAGCTCTCGGAAGAATTCTGCGCAAGAGAAAGCGCAGACATCAACAGACCGTGAAATATTTTTTTATTACCGCAATAACAAACCGTTATCATATCTTTTCCCGTTTGGCAATTTTTTATTTTCCGCTCTTCTCTACAGAGTTTGACTGAGAGGTTTTCGCAAGGTTTTCGGCTACAACGTAGTCTTCCGAAGCCGCGTCCGCGTCGGCTTTACCGGAAGCAATCT
>JBJEUZ010000147.1:0-2093 GCA_051884095.1 Candidatus Coproplasma sp. | reverse complement strand
AAAATAAATAATCAATTGAATTTAAGCCTGACCGAAAGGTCAGGCTTTTTTTTATTTTAGGACTTAACGATTAAATGTATTTAAAAAAATTTTGTAACAATTTCATAAAAGAGCGGTTTAGCGGCTAATCTTGCAGTTTATATAAATAATGTTACTAAACGGAGGTTTAAAATGAAAAAGGGTAATATTAAAATTTCAAGCGAAAATATGATGCCGATAATTAAGAAATGGCTTTATTCGGATAAGGACATATTTTTGCGTGAAATAGTAGCGAACGGTATAGACGCTATAACCAAATATAAAAAACTTGTCTCCATGGGCGAAGCTACCGAAGCTGAAGGTGAAAAGTTTTGTATTAAAATCAGTGTTGACAAAGACGCTAAAACCTTAACCGTCGAGGATAACGGTATAGGAATGACCGAGGAAGAGGTTGAAAACTATATCACCAGAATAGCCTTTTCAGGTGCTTCAGACTTTATTTCCAAATACGAACAGGCAGGCGGCGACGGCATAATCGGACATTTCGGACTCGGTTTCTATTCCGCTTATATGGTTTCGGAAAACGTTGAAATAATTACAAAGTCTTATCAGGACAGACCTGCGGTTCATTGGCAATCTGACGGCAACAAGACTTATACTATCGAAGAAAGCGACAAGCAGGACCGCGGAACAAAGGTTATTATGCACATTCTCGATGAGGAAAAGGAATTCCTTGAAGAGAGCAACATTAAGAGCCTTGTCAAGAAATACTGCTCGTTTATGCCATATGATATTTTTGTCAACTTCAAGGGCGACGATAAAGACCAACCGCTTAATACTACGGCTCCGCTCTATACTAAGCCTGCAAAGGACTGCACCGAAGAGGAATACAAGGATTTCTATACTGATACCTTTATGGACTATACGCCGCCCATTTTCTGGGTTCACCTCGATATGGATTATCCTTTCAAGCTCAAAGGCATTCTGTATTTCCCCAAAGTAAAGAACAAATTAGAACTTGAACGCGGAAAGGTAAAGCTGTATTGCAATCAGGTATTTATCGCAGACAATATCAAGGAAGTTATACCTGAATTCCTTATGCTTTTAAACGGCGTTATCGACTGCCCGGATATTCCATTGAACGTTTCGCGTTCTTTCCTGCAAAACGACAGACAGGTACAGAGAATTTCTAAGTATATAACCAAAAAGGTTGCGGACAAACTTATAGCTCTTTTTAAGACGGATAGAGCTAAGTTTGAAGAGAGCTGGAACGATTTAGCTAACTTTATTAAGTTCGGTTGCATAAAGGATAATGATTTCTACGACAAAATCAAGGACGTTATTATATATAAGGATATAGACGGTAAATACAAGACCATAAACGAATTTTTAGGTATTGATGAAAACGCCGAGGAGGACACCGAAAGCCAGACCGAAAACAAGGATGATAAAGACAAGCCCGAGCCTAAGACAATTTATTACGTATCTGACGAACACCAGCAGGCGCAGTACGTTAAGATGTTTAAGGATGCAGGTCTTAACGCAATCTGCTGCGATAATTTTATCGACCCTCATTTCATAAGCTATCTTGAATACAAAGTTCCCGACAAACTCAAATTTATGCGCATAGACGCAGATATTGCAGGGGCATTGAAGGGTGAAGACAGTGCGGAAGACAGCGTTTTAATCGACATATTCAAAAACGCTATAGGCGACGATAAACTCACCATCAAGACGCAGGCACTCAAAAATCAAAGTGTCCCCGCAGTTATTAACGTTGACGAGTACATGCGCAGGTATTCCGAAATGGGACAATTCTACGGAATGACCGACGGTGAATTTGCCAGAACAATGATTGTCAATACGGCAAATCCAGTCATAGCAAAGATTAAAGAGCTTGACGAAGAAAAACAAAAATTCGTTGCAGGCTACGTTTATTCGCTGGCTTTGCTCTCGTTCAAGAAGCTCAGTCCCGAAGAACTTGATAAGTTTGTCGGTGAAAATCTTACCCTTTTGAACGATTTTGTAAAATAATTTGAAATTGGTGAATTGTCAAACTAAGTGCAACACTTGGATAAAAAAGAATCAAACAAATCTTGCGGTTTGTTGTAATG
>JBJEUZ010000146.1:0-2107 GCA_051884095.1 Candidatus Coproplasma sp. | reverse complement strand
GCCTTTGTTACATCGAAGTCGTCGATTACGTCGAATCGTGTGAAACGCAGCTGTTTTAAGCCCGTCTTTGGATATGCTCCCCTGTGCCATATAGCCGCGATTCTTCCTGCGATTTTGCCGTCCTTATATGCCAGAAACATTTTGCAGTCGGCAAAGCGGAACGCGTCGTTTACGTTAGGATCGAACTCTGCAAATTCGTCCGCGTACAGGTTGGGTGCGGCGTAGGGATTGCCCTTATAGAGGTCAATCAAAAATTTGAAGAACCTTTTTTTGTCCTTCCTGGAAGAAATTTGTTTAATTGTAATCATACTCTCTCTCCGCGGCAAATTATTTGCCGTAAATATTGCGCACGTTGTGCTTTTATTCATTATAAAACATAACGAGAAATTTGTCAATTTTTGAATATAAATAATGCCGTTGCCGTTTTCGTACAGTAAAGCGGCGCAGACTGCTTGTTGCAGTCTGCGCCGCTTATGGTTCTTTTTAAGTTTCAGCGAAGAATCAATCGTTCTTTTTATCCGAACGGAAGACAAACTCATCGTCCTTTAAAGCTACGGTTACAAGCTCGCCCGGAAGCACTCTTCCGGCAAGAATCTCGTCGGACAGTCTGTCTTCCACGCGCTTTTGCACCGTGCGCTTGAGCGGGCGCGCGCCGTAGATATCGCTGTAGCCCTCGTCAAGAATCTTATCCATAGCCTCGTCGGTTACCGCAAGGTCTATGTTTTTAACCTTCAATCTGTCGCCCAGAGAGTCGATTATCTTACGGCAGATTTTGCCCGCCTCTTCCTTGGTGAGCTTTCGGAAGACGATGATATCGTCAATCCTGTTCAAAAATTCGGGCTTGAAGGATTCGCGCAGCGCCTCCTGAATGTTGTCCTTCATATTGTCGTAGCCGTCGTCCTCTCCTGACGAGAAACCGAAAGAGGTCATCTTTTTAATCTGACTTGCGCCTACGTTTGAGGTTAATATTATTATTGTGTTTTTAAAGTTGATTTCCCTGCCCTTACTGTCGGTCAGTCTGCCGTCGTCGAGAATCTGCAACAGCACGTTGAACACGTCGGGGTGAGCTTTTTCCACCTCGTCGAAGAGTATTACCGAATAGGGCTTTCTTCTTACCCTTTCGGTAAGCTGTCCGCCGTTATTGTCGTCGTAGCCGACGTATCCGGGAGGCGCGCCGATAAGTTTGGAAACCGAATGCTTTTCCATAAATTCGGACATATCCAGCCTAATCATCAGCTTTTCGTCGCCGAACATCGCCTCTGCAAGCGCCTTAGCAAGGTCGGTTTTGCCCACGCCCGTAGGACCTACGAATATGAACGAGCCTATGGGCTTATTCGCCTCGTTCAGTCCTGCCCTTGCCCTGCGTATCGCGCGCGCAACCGCCGAAACCGCTTCGTCCTGACCGATAATGCGCTTATGAAGATTCTCTTCAAGGTGCAAAAGTTTTTCGCTCTCCTGTTCGGTGAGCTTCAAAACGGGCACGCCCGTCCAGCCGCTGACAATCTTTGCTATTTCATCGGCGCCGATTTCGGGAGAGGTTGAATGAACGCCCGCCTTCCACTCGGCGTTGAGCGTCTTGATTCTTTCCTGAACCTCGTTCATCTCTTCAACCAGCTTTTGTGCCTGAGAATAGTTTTCGCCGCGCGCCGCCTTGGTCTTTTCCATATTGAGGCGCTTGAGCTTTTCTTCCAGCTCCTTTAATTCCTCGGGGGAATTGTAGCTGTCCAGACGGGCGCGAGAAGCCGCCTCGTCGATTAAATCTATCGCCTTATCGGGTAGGAAGCGGTCGGTTATATATCTGTCCGAGAGGGTTGCCGCAGCAATTATCGCTTCGTCCGAAATTACTACCTTGTGGTGAGCTTCGTACTTATCCCTGAGTCCGCGAAGAATTTCCACAGTGTCCTCTACGGTGGGTTCTTCCACCTGAACGGGAGTAAAACGGCGCTCCAGCGCGGCGTCCTTTTCGATATATTTGCGATACTCTTCCAACGTGGTTGCGCCAATCGTCTGCATTTCTCCGCGCGCAAGCATGGGCTTTAAGATATTCGCCGCGTCCATATTTCCTTCGGAAGTGGAGCCCGCGCCGACAAGGTTATGTATCTCGTCG
>JBJEUZ010000145.1:0-2108 GCA_051884095.1 Candidatus Coproplasma sp. | reverse complement strand
TATAGTCTGAAGGACAAGCAAGGTCATAGGCGTCGCCGAGAGATAGCCGATTGTATAAATCTTCGTTTGTGCCGAAAGTAGAGTATTCAACGTTGACTTCGAAGCCGAAATCGGAAGAATTGAACCACTCCGTGAAGTCATCAATAATGGAATTTTCTCCGAAAATTCCGTCCTCTGGATTTTCAGCATAGGGATTTTCAACGTTGATGAGCTCGTCCTCGCTCCAACCGCCAAGGTCTATATATTCTTCCCAGTTGCAAACGCGCAAGGTTACTACTTCGCTTTTGGAAGAGCAGCCCGCAAAAGAAAATGTGCAAGATGCAAGCACTGCGCAGGCAGAGACAACGCTGATAAGTTTTTTAAACCTTTTCATTTGCTTTTTCCTCCTTGCGCCTGCTGGAAGTAAGGTTCATAATAACAACTATTGCTACTACTATGAGGAAGATTACCGTGGAAAGAGCCCAAAGCGCGGTCTTAACTTCGGTCTGGCTGCCCTTGGTTGCGTTTACAACGTAGGTGCTTATCGTGTCGAAGGTAGAGGGCTTTGTGTAGGTAGTTATGAAATAATCGTCCAGCGAAAGCGTTACCGCAAGCATAAATCCTGAAAGTATTCCGGGGATTAGTTGGGGAATAACAACTTTAAACAGCGCTTGTGCGGGCGTAGCGCCCAAATCGAGCGCGGCTTCGTATAAATTATTGTCCATCTGTTTTAGCTTAGGCATAATATTCAGGTATACGAAGGGCGCGCTTAAAACTACGTGACCTATTCCGAGGGGAACATAGGTGTCTTTGCTGATTCCCATAAGAACGATTAACAATACGCAAACCGAAAAGCCCGTAACTATGTCCGCGTTGACAATGGGAATCTGGTTTACCGTATGCAACAATTCTTTGCTGAATTTTTTGGAATAAAACGCGCCAATGGCGCCCGTCGTGCCGAGAATAGTAGCGATAGTTGCCGAAACAAGCGCAAGTACAACCGTACCGATAAGCATATTACGCAGTTCTTCGTTGGCAAAAAGATTAATATAATTCTGAAACGAAAAGCCCGAAATACCCGCGCCGACTATTGTTGCGTCGGTAAACGAATAAACCGCAAGCACGAGGATGGGAACGTAGATAAAGATAAGTACGAGACAGAGCCAGCCGATATTTAAAATCTTTCTCATAAAATTGCCTCCCTTCCGCCGTTGTCGTCCTTATCGCTGAAACGGTTGGTTACGAGCGTCACCATAAATATAATCACAAGCAGTACCAACGAAATCATTGAACCGTTGTTCCAGTCGTACGCGCTGAAGTAACTGCCTATCAGACTGCCCATTATAAACGTGGAATTGCCCACCATATCGAGCACGACGTAGTTGGTCATAGAGGGCAGAAGAACCATAGTTATGCCCGAAATTATTCCGGGTACAGAGAGAGGCAGGGTTACCCTTAAAAATACTATAAACTTATTTGCACCCAAGTCGTAAGCCGCTTCCATTAAATTTTTGTCCAGCTTCTGAAGCGAAGTGTAGAGCGGCAGAATCATAAACGGCAAAAAGTCGTAGGTCATTCCTATTACGGAATTTAAAAAAGGATGAAACGCAAGGTTGCCTTCGATCAGGTTGAGGATTTCTTTAAGCGCGGTTATGCGCAAAGTAAAGTTTATCCACATGGGCAGTATGAACAGGAGCAGCAAAACGTGTTTCTTTTTTATATTACTCCGTGCAAGAATGTAAGCGGTGGGATAGGCTATAACCAGGCAAACCAGGGTGGTTACTATCGCCAGCGCAAAGCTGTAAACCAGCGTTCCCAGCGTGTTTGTGCTCATAAAAAACGCTTCAAAGTTGGCGAAAGTAAACTCGCCCTGTCCGTTTGTCAGCGCGTAAAATAAGATTACGAACAGCGGAGCTATTACGAAAAATATCAAAAATACAGCGTAGGGAATACAGAGCTGTTTTCTGTTAAAGCGTAATTTCATCTCAGTCGTTCTCTCCTGTAGCTATAAGGGTGAGTTTAATTTTATCCTTGGGAATTACAAGGCTTACGCGGTCGTCCGTGTTCCACATATCGGGGCAGGAAAGAACGTAATCTTCCTCGTTTTCCTCGGTTCTTACAATATAGCG
>JBJEUZ010000144.1:0-2108 GCA_051884095.1 Candidatus Coproplasma sp. | reverse complement strand
CATAAGCTCGTATTCGGGCAAATCGGGATAAGTTACCTCCAGCTTTTCTTCCTGAATAAAGTCGCCGAAGAGCGAAATCTGGTCGCTGTTCTTCTGTTTATTGATTCCCACCGCGCGCGAATAAAGCCCGTCGTATACGGCAAACAGCCGCGAACGCGCTATACCCATTTCGTCGAATGCGCCTGAAAGAATCAAACCTTCTATGATGCGCTTATTTACCAGCGCCGCGCAGCGAAGCACAAAGTCGGGAAAATCCTTAAACTTACCGTTCTTCTCCCTTTCGGCTATAACGTCGTTTATAGCGCTCTGCCCGGTGCCCTTGAGAGCGGACAGACCGAATCGCACGCCGTCGTTTTCGACCGAAAAGACAGTCTTTGACTTGTTGATATCGGGAGGGAGTACTTTCATACCCTTATCTTTAAGGTAGAGAACGTATTTGGTAATTTCGTCAATCTTGTTCAGACGGTTGTTTAACAGCGCGCAGATAAATTCTTTGCAGTAATATTTTTTAAGCCAAGCCGTCTGATAGGCAAGCGTTGCGTATGCCGCAGCGTGCGACTTGTTAAACGCGTACGAGGCGAAGCCCTCCATATCCGCGAAAATCTTTGCGGCGACTTCTGCGGAAATACCGTTTTTTACGCAACCGACTATTTCAGAGCCGTTAGTGTCGCTTATGCCGCCGTTAATGAATTTTTCCTTTTGCGCCATAAGGGTCTTTTTGTCCTTTTTACCCATTGCGCGGCGCACAAGGTCCGCTTCGCCGAGGGAGAAGCCTGCAAGGAACTGGAAAATCTGCATTACCTGTTCCTGATATACGGGTATGCCGTAGGTGACCTTTAGTATCTTTTCCTCTTCGGGACAGTCGTACGTTATGGGCTCTACTCCGTGCTTTCTGTCGCAGAAGCTGTCGATAAAGCGCATGGGACCGGGACGGTAAAGCGAGACGCCCGCTATCAAATCTTCAAGGCAGTCGGGCTTTAAGGTTCTCATGAACTTCTTCATGCCGCCCGCTTCAAGCTGGAACACGCCGTCGGTATCGCCTTCGGAGATGAGCTCGTACGCGCCCGCGTCGGCATAGCCTATTTTATTGAAGTCCACCTCTACGCCGTGGTTTTCCTTGATATAGTCTAAGCACTTTTTGATATCGGTGAGAGTAACCAGCGCAAGGAAGTCCATCTTTAACATTCCCAGCGCCTCTATTTCCTTTGCGACGAACTGAGTGGTTACGTCCTCGCCGTTGCGCGAAAGCGGAACGTTGTCGGCAATCTTCTTGCGGCAGATGACTACGCCCGCGGCGTGCATACCCGTCTGACGGGGCATACCCTCTATTTTGAGAGCCATATCTATGACTCTGCGAAGCGTGTCGTCGGTTTCGTAAAGCTCGCAGAACTCCGCGTTGCGCGCGGCTTTAAGCTCGTTGAGCTTTCCCTCCGCCTCCGCCCTTTTGTCGGGGTCGGCTTCCGCCTCCATCTTTGCCTTGGCTCCCTCTATTCTCCTGCCGAGCAGGTCGCCTATAGAGGTCTTGCCGTCCATTATTTTGGTCAGTCTGTCGGTTTCGGAATAGGGAACGCGAAGAACGCGCCCGACGTCCTTTATTGAGTTTTTAGCCGCCATAGTGCCGAAAGTGACAATCTGGCAGACGTTTTCGGGATGGTACTTTTGTCTTACGTATTCTATGGTCTCCGCGCGTCTGTCCGTGCAGAAGTCGATATCGAAGTCGGGCATTGATACTCGGTCGGGGTTAAGGAACCGCTCAAACAGCAAGTCGTACTGAAGGGGTTCGACGTCGGTTATGCCTATTGAATACGCGACGATAGAGCTTACGCCCGAACCTCTGCCCGGTCCTACGGGTATACCCTGTTCCTTGGACCAGTTTATGAAGTCCCATACGATAAGGTAATATTCGGCGTAACCCATTCGGCAGATAACGTCCAGCTCGTAATCGGCGCGCTCGCGCTCACGCTTTGTTACCGTACCGTAACGGCGGACAAGTCCTTCGTCGGTAAGTTTCCTTAAATATTCTTCGGGAGTTGAGCCGTCAGGCGGTTCGTAACCGGGTATCAGGGTCATATCTCTTATAGGATAGCCCTTTTTATCCAGATTGAACG
>JBJEUZ010000143.1:0-2116 GCA_051884095.1 Candidatus Coproplasma sp. | reverse complement strand
CAGCTTTGCCATTTCGTCGCCCGTCTTGAAGTAAAATTCCTGCGTGTCGAACTTCATTCGCTTGGGGTCGTCGAGCGTCTTTTTCATCTGTATGCACATCAGAACGTCCTGCATTTCCGCGTCCGATTTATTCAGATAGTGCACGTCGTTGGTGGCGACGATTTCAACCCCGATTTTTTCGGCAAGCTGAACAAGGAGCGGCAGAACCTGTTTTTCTTCGGGTATGCCGTGGTCCTGAATTTCGATATAGAAGTCGTCCCCGAAAACATCCTTAAGATAGAGCGCCATCTCTTCCGCGCCCTCGAAGTCGCCGTTTAACAACCTGCGCGGAATTACTCCCGCAAGGCACGCGGACAGGCAGATTACGCCCTCGGAGTGTTCCTTTAAAATTTTGTAGTCTATCTTCGGTTTATAGTAGAAGCCGTCCACGAACGCCATCGAATCGAGCTGAATCAGGTTTTTGTAGCCCTCCTTATTCTTTGCAAGCAGAATCAAGTGCTCGGCGGTGTTGGACGTCTTATCGTTCATATCCTTTGTTAGGTAAAATTCGCAGCCGATTATGTACTTAATGCCGGCTATAGCCGCCTTTTCGGCAAAATGAAGCGTGCCGTACATATTGCCGTGATCGGTTATACATACAGTGTCGATACCGTTCTTTTTACAATGGTCTATTAAGTTGTCTATCTTGCACGCGCCGTCGAGAAGCGAATATTCAGTGTGCAGATGAAGATGTACGAAATCGGTCATTAAGTATTCCTCGTTTGTTCCTTATGAGAGCTGGTTTGCTATCTCCGCAATCTTGCGCATACGGTGATTAATGCAGCTTTTGGTAATTTTAAGCCTGTCCGCAAGCTCCTGCATGGAGGCGTTAGGATCGGCAAGTCGGGCTTCAGCCACTTCAAAAAGTATGGGCGGCAGCTTTTTAAGCCCCACAGTCTGGCGAATAATTTCGATAGAGCGTATCTGCGCGACCGACGCGGTTACCGTCTTATCTATGTTGGAAGCCGAGCAGTTCGCAACCCTGTTTCCGTTGTTTACTCTGTCCTTTAATTCAACTATCTTATTGAGCTTTTCCAGACTTTCTTCCGCAGACATTGCGTATAAGATATCAGAAATAACTTCCTTGCTCTTTACGTATACTACGGCGCTGTCCTTGCGCGACACGAGCTTGGCGAGCACTTCGAAATCGCACAAAAGGTCGCAAAAATCGCTTGCCGTTATGCGGTTGGAAAAGGTAACTTCAAAGTGGTAACCCGTGCGGCTGTAGGTACCCTCGTCGGGAAGAGTGCAGCTTCCGCCGCCAAGAAACGCACCCTTTAAATACGCCGCCTTGCAACAGTCCTTTTCGATTAGCTTTTCGTCGATTCCGAAGGTGAGCGAAACGCCGTTTTCGCCTTTTTTGATAATCTTCATTGCGCAAAGCAGATCGGCCGTATCAGAGTTCACGCATTCAAACGTCAGCTTGTCCCTGCCGGTAAAGGGGTCGAACTTTGCGTCCGCGGCGGACAGCGTAATATTGAAGTTGTGTTCCAACAGGTCGCAAAGATAGTCCGCCGTGCGCGAATTTTCGGTTACCAGCTCAAAGCCGTACTCTCCCGCGCGCGAAACTATGCTTCCGCTCGTACGGATAAACGCCGAAAGGAGTGCCAGCCTGCAACAGTCGCTTTCGGGAGAATTTTCAATTATTTCATTCTTTATCTCTTCGGTAAAATTCGACATATCTATAAATTCTTCTCTTTATATTCCTTAAAACGGAAGTTGGGCAACCGCCCGTCCACGTTATCTATCTGCGTAAGCGGCACGCTCGCTTCCTTTAAAAGCTCTTCGGCTATTTTTGTATCGCCTACGCGGTCCGAAGAGTGCGCGTCGGAGTCAATGACGAAGCGTACTCCCGTTGATGCCATAAGGTTCAATTCCTCTGCGGAAATATGGCGCTTTTTGGTGTTGATTTCTATATACGTTCCGTAGTCGGCGCACACCTTGGCCACCTCTTTCAGGTCGCAACAGCACTTATAATTTATGTGCGTGAGTATATCAATGGGGTTATTCTTTACGGCGTTTACGTAAGCCTTGGTAGTTTTTTCCACAACCTCAGGCGAAGGTTTTTTGCCGAGTT
>JBJEUZ010000142.1:0-9321 GCA_051884095.1 Candidatus Coproplasma sp. | reverse complement strand
CATTCGGAGAATATACATAATATGAAAAAGTTTTCGGTAGGTATCATAGGCGCAACCGGTATGGTCGGTCAGAGGTTTGCGCTCCTTTTACAGAATCACCCCTGGTTCGAGGTAAAGGTCCTTGCGGCCTCCTCCTCTTCCGCAGGTAAAAAGTATAAAGACGCGGTAAGGCGTTGGCATCTTTCCGAACCCATGCCCGAAAAATACGCGGATATGGTGGTTATGGACGCCACGGCGGACAGAGAAAAGATTGCCAAATCGGTTGACTTCTGCTTCTGCGCGGTCAATATGAAAAAGGACGAAATTAAGGCGCTGGAGTACGAGTACGCAAAGGCGGAATGCCCGATTGTTTCCAACAATTCCGCGCATCGCTTCACCGACGACGTACCGATGATTGTGCCTGAAATAAACGCAGACCATCTGAACGTGATAGAGGCGCAGAAGGCAAGGCTTGGCACTAAGCGCGGATTTATAGCCGTTAAGAGCAACTGCTCGCTTCAGTCCTACGTACCCCTCCTTCATCCTCTGAAAAAATTCGGTATCAAGTGTGCCGCGGTCACTACCTATCAGGCGATTTCGGGCGCAGGCAAGACCTTTGAGACTATGCCCGAAATTATCGACAACGTTATACCCTATATCGGCGGCGAAGAGGAAAAAAGCGAAAAGGAACCCCTTAAAATATGGGGCGAAGTAAAGGACGGCAAAATAGTGCCCGCAGAAGCGCCGATTATTACCGCTCAGTGCCTGCGCGTGCCCGTGTCCGACGGTCATACGGCGGCTTGCTTCGTTTCCTTTGAAAACAAGCCCTCAAAGCAGGAAATTCTTCAGGCGTGGGCGGATTTTTCGGGAGAGCCTCAGGCGCTTGAGCTTCCTTCCGCTCCCGAGCATTTCATACACTACTTCGAAGAGGATAACCGCCCTCAGGCTAAACTTGACAGAAACGTCGAGCGCGGTATGGCGGTATGCGCCGGCAGACTGCGCGAAGATAACCTTTTCGACTACAAATTTATAGGACTTTCGCACAATACCCTGCGCGGAGCCGCAGGCGGCGCTGTGCTGCTTGCAGAATTGCTTGCCGCAAAGGGATACTTCGACTGATTAACCGCATTCCGCGGCTGAAATAAACAGCGCAGCTTTAGCGCGTTACGAGGATTATATGAAAGGATTTTTTACGGGAACTGCAACGGCGATGATTACCCCCTTTACTGAGGACGGGATAAACTTCGACGCGTTCGGAAAGATGATTGACTATCAGATTGAAAACGGCACCGACGTTTTAGTCGTGCTGGGAACCACGGGCGAGCCCGCCACGATGAGCGAGGACGAAAAACTTGCCGTAATGAAATTTGCGATTGAGAAAAACGCAGGCAGAGCGAAGATAGTTTTCGGGACGGGCAGTAACTGCACCGCTAAGGCGGTTGAGGCAAGCAAGCGTGCGGAAGCGCTGGGCGCAGACGGCCTGTTGGTAGTTACCCCGTACTACAATAAGTGCACCCAGAAGGGCATAGTCGAATACTACAAGACCATATGCGAAGCGGTAAACGTCCCCGTAATAGCGTACAACGTGCCGCCGCGCACGGGCGTGAACATTCTTCCCGCAACCGCGGAGGAGCTGTCTTACTTACCCAATATGGCGGGCATTAAGGAAGCGTGCGGTAATATGGAGCAGATTTGCGAGACCATGCGCAGAATCCGACCCAGAATGGACCTTTATTCGGGCGACGATAATCTGAATATTCCCATTATGGCGATAGGCGGCGCGGGGCTGATTTCGGTGGTTTCGAATATCGCGCCCAAGCAGGTTAAGGAAGTAGCCGCGCTTGTTGCAAAAGGAAAGCTGGAAAGAGCCAACAAGATTCAGGATAAACTTCTGCCCCTCATAGACGCTTGCTTTATCGAGGTCAATCCCATCCCCGTAAAGTCGGGCTGCGCGATGATAGGATTTGACGCGGGCGTTCCCAGAGCGCCCTTGACCGAACTTGAGGAGGACCACAAGACGGTTATGAAAAAGTGCATTAAAAAGGCGGGTTTGAAGATATGCTGAACGTTCTGGTCTGCGGAATAGGCGGGGCTATGGGCAAAAATATCGTCAGCATCCTTGAGGGCGACGACAGGGCGCAGGTTGCATGCGGCGTCGATTTGCACGCGCCCGAAGGCTGTAAAGTGCCCGTTTATTCCTCGTTTTGCGACGTTACGGAAAAGATTGACGTAATAATCGACTTTTCCTCCCCCTCCGTTTTGAAGAGCGAGCTGGAATACGCGGTAAAAAATTGCGTGCCCGTTGTGCTTGCAACCACGGGTTATACGCAGGAACACCTTGCCCTGATTGAGAGCGCGGCAAAGAGCACGGCGGTATTTAAGACGGCAAACTTTTCTTTGGGAGTAAATCTTTTGGTCGAGCTTGTAAAGCGCGCGGCTGAAGTACTGGGCGAGGACTTCGACGTAGAGATTATAGAAAGGCACCACAACAGGAAGGCGGACGCGCCCAGCGGCACGGCGCTTATGCTTGCGGACGGAGTAAACTCCGCGTTCGACAACTCAAGGGAGTATATGAACGGCAGAAGCGGCATAGTGGGCAAGCGCGGCAACGAAATAGGCATTCACGCCGTACGCGGCGGAACCATAGTGGGCGAACACGAGGTTATGTTTGCCGGCGAGGACGAAATAGTCACCCTGTCCCACTCGGCGCGCTCTAAAAAGGTATTTGCCGCCGGAGCGGTTAAAGCCGCAAAATGGATTGCGGGCAAGCCCGCGGGCGCTTACAATATGAAGGACGTGCTTTCGGACCTGCTGTAAAATTTGACGCATACAAAAAAAGCGGTCGGACTGCGAAATTTTCGCAGTCCGACCGCTTTTATCGTTACGGTATTACACCGTAGGCTGTTCCTGTAATCCTTCCTCTTTGGGTCTGTATACGTACTTAAACTTATAATCGTAGGTTGAAAACTCGTCGACGCGCGCCTTCATTGCGGCGTAGACCTCGTCGCGGAGCTTACTTATCGCCTGCTTTTGCGGAAGCGACGTGTCGGGCAGGAAAGGTCCGTCCACGTACACGGTTATCTTGGGTTTATCCGAATGCTTGCGCTTTTTGTAGGTCATAGTATATGCGAACACAGGGGCGTTGAGCTTTACGGGATAGCGGAAAGACACGGCGGGGAAGTTGCGCACTCCCGAATAATAGGGCCAAATGTGCGCTTCGGGATAAATTGCCACCCAATGCTTTTTTTCTATGGCGTGATTGACCGCGTCGGTAAACTTATTCATCATATGAATGTTCGACGGAATGGGCAACGCGCCTAAATCCATCAACAGCCATCTTGCTCCCTTTATAGACGTAGAATCCTCGTTGACCACGACGTCCGCCCAGCGCGGATACGCAAGGTACGTGGGATTGAACGCGTCGCAAATAAAGGCGGTATGATTGCCGTAAATAAAGCAGCCCTGCCTTTTATAGCCCTTCATACACTTCTTGTTTTTATACGTAATGCGGCGTATAAGTTTGTTATATATAAAGGTTATGGGCGTAACGATACAGCGGTAAAATATAAACTTTCTAAGCCTTATAAGCGGATTGCGCGTGTAGTATTTGAAATCCGCAGGAAGTTGTTTTGTGTCAATGTTAGTATTCGCGAAATCGTCGTGTACTTCGTCGGAATAATACCTTATCTCGTGTTCCATAAATTTTATTATAAAGCCGTAACGTAAACTAAAAATAAACTGCCGCGCGGCAGTTTATTTTTTATTGCGAATTTACTTATAAATTTATTCGGATTTAGTTGAAGAGCGCGATAAATTCCCTTAAAGCAAAGGGAACGGGCACGTTTTTGGGCAGGGCTATGCCCACTCCGCGCACGGGCAGACGGGGAACCACGTCCACCTCGAACAGCTCGCCCGAAGCAATTTCCTTTTCGGCATATTCGCGCGGAACGCATCCGATGCCCATTCCGTTTACCGCAAGTTTTATCATCAGATCCCAGTTGGCGACCTCGATATCGGGGTTTAGCTGAATGCCAAGGGTCTGCGTATAAGACGAAAAAGCCCTGCGCGCGACGGTGTTGGTCTCTATCATAAGCAGAGGAAATTCCTGCAAATCCTTTAAATTGAGTTTTTTGTCCATCAACGCGGCGTACTTCCTGCCAGCGACAAAGGTATCGGAAAGGTGAGCGACGGTTCCTGTGAAGTTTACGTCCTTATCCTCTATTGGAAGGTTTACAAAGCCCACGTCGCATCTGTTTTCCTTGAGCTGGTTTAAAGTTTCGGGGGTCGTACCGGTAATCAGCTCGAACTTGACGGCAGGATATTTTTCGTTGAACGCTTCTATCTTCTCGGCTAATATATTGGAAAAAATCGAGTCGGTAGCGCCCACTCTTATCGTTCCCGTTGCGGTAGTTTTAAGCTCTATCAACTTATTTTCAGCCGAATCGAGCATAGCTAGCGCCTCCTCCACCTGCTTGAAAATGAGTTTGCCGCCCTGCACCGACAGCTCCATACCCCTGTGCGTGCGGTTGAACAGCGACGTGCCGAGCTGACTTTCGAGCTGCTTTATCGCCTGCGACACCGCGGGCTGAGAGATGAACAGTTCTTCCGCCGCCCTTGTAAGGCTGCCGCATTTTGCTACCGTGTAGAACACTCTGTACAGTTCAAGATTTACCATTTGTATTTCTCCTATTTACCGACGCAGAATTTTGCAAATACCGCGCTGATTATCTCTTCGTTGGCAGTTTCGCCCGTAATTTCACCTAGAGCCGACCAAGCGTCGTTGATATCGAGCGCAATTAAATCCAGGGGAAAAAGCCCGATAGCATTCACCGCGTTATCTAACGAAACAGACGCGCGGCAAAGCGCGGCGTGGTGCCTCTCTTCAATTATAAACGCTCCGTCCAGCGACCTTCCGTTCATAACTCTCTTTGATAAAAGCTCTTTAAGCAAATTTAAATTTTCGCCCGTTACGGCAGACACGCACAGGTCGAAATGATTTGATTGACCCCGTACTATATCGCATTTATTCAATATTTTAACAACTCTGGCATCGTTTAAATCGACGCCGTCGGGAGGAAGGTTGTCGCCGTCGGAGACAAACAGAACGATATCTGCCGAGCGCATAATATCCCTTGCCTTTTCTATGCCTACCGCCTCGATTTTGTCGGCGCGCTCCCTTAAGCCTGCCGTATCGTACAGGTTATACTTTACGCCGTCTATCTCTAAAGTACCCTCTACCGCGTCGCGAGTCGTTCCGGCGACGTCGGAGACTATGGCTTTATCGTAGCCCAGAAGGGCGTTTAAAAGGCTGCTCTTGCCCACGTTGGGCGCGCCGCACAGCGCGACGGTTACGCCGCTTTTTATCTTTTTGCCGCAGCTGTAGCTGGATATAAGCCCGTCCACAACCGCCTTTGCTCCGTTCAGGTCGTCCTTTACCCCGAAAAGCTCGGTTTCGGCTACGTCCTCTTCGGGATAGTCGACGTCGGCGGCAATACCCGCCAGCACGTCGGTGAGCGCCGACTGCACTTTTTTGACCTCTTTGGTGAGCCTTTCAGAATACATCATTCCGCCCGCGCGGATTTCGGCCAGGCTTTCGGCGTTAATCATATCTATCATACCCTCAGCCGAGGCAAGGGAAAGTTTTCCGTTTAAAAAGGCGCGCTTGGTAAATTCGCCGCGCTCCGCCGCCCTTGCGCCGTTTGCAAAAGTCGCCTTTAACACGCCGCGCGCAATCTGTTCGCCGCCGTGACAGTGAAGCTCCACTACGTCCTCGCCCGTGAAAGATTTAGGCGCCCTGAAGTAGACGCACATTCCGAAATCTTCAAACCCGTCGCAAAGAATTCTGCCCGTATACATCTTATACGGCTCGAAATCCGCAACATTGACCCCGCCCGAAGGAACGAACATCTTTTCGGCTACGCCTAAAGGGTTTGCGCCGCTTATTCTTATTATTGCCACTCCGCCCGTGCCGCGGGGCGTGGATATCGCTGAAATATCGGGATTTAACATTGCTTTCCGCCTGAAAAAGTTATAGATATAACCTGTGCTTATACTTTACAACCAAATTATAACACACTGAATTGCAATTTGTAAAGAAAAAAACGGCGCATTATTGCGCCGTTTCCATGATGAAATTATACTGATTGAAATTATTTAAAATCGTCGAAGGGGTCGTCGGCACCCGAAGCCGAGCTTCCGCCGGATGATTGACTTCCAGAAGAGCCGCCCGAGGACGAGCCGAATTCGCCGAATGGGTCGGAAGCGCTTCCTGAACCGCCCGAACCGCCGTAGGGATTGTCGGTTCGGTTGTAGGGTTGACCGGAATAAGGACCGTAGCCGTAGGGATTGCCGCCGCTCTGACGGTTGTATTCCTGATACATTCTGTATTGACGCTGCTGTTGTTCGCGAATGAAATCGCGATAGTTCATACCGCGGTTGTTACGAACCACGAAAAAGAGCACTCCCTTTACGGGCAGAAATACCGAAAGAAGCGAGAAAAGCACGTATCTGCGGCAGCAATAGGTCTGGAAGAAGGATATCAGCACGAATACGTTCAACAAGACGTAAATGAGCTGCAACCAGCTTGTAATGTAAGTTTGCATATAGGCGAATATCCAACCTATCCAATAGAACTGGTCGGGAAGTCCTACCACCTCGTAACCTACCAGAAGCTCTATAGTAGTGCCGCCGAAAACGTAGGATTCGGTAATACTCTTATAGAATCCGCCCGCAAAAATAATGCCTGCGCAGACGTAATAGAGCACGAACAGCGCAACCAGAATTACTTCTAAAACAGCCTGAACCAGCGCAACGCGGCGGGGCGGCTGATTGTAGATTTTATTCTTTTCCGACAACACGCCGATATAGTAGGTATTGAAGAACGGAATGAACGCCATCCACTTATGTTTGAATCCCTCTCGTGAGGCTATGGTGTACAGCGCGACCGCCTGAAAGACGTATATTATCGCATAACAGAGCCCGCCGATAAGCAGTGATAACCAAAGACCGCGGAACGGATCGTTATTGGTTCTGATGAACTGCGCAGCAAAATTTGTAAACTCGAAAAAGTCCATATTTCCCTCTTGTCTGAATTATAGACGATTATACTCGTATTTCAACCATAATAATAGTTAAATGTAGTAAATATAAAACAGTTGTGTGAAAATCAGGTAAAATTTAAGCGCTGCCGCTAAGTTTTATTCTTAAGGCTTTAAGTCGAACAGCTCAATCCCGTAGTCTACAGAAAGCAGCGTAAGTCCGTTTGCGGGCATGGTTTTTCCGACGAGCGAACGGTCGCATTGCTCTATCGACCTAACTATATCCTCCGCAGAAATTCTGCCGAGCGCGTAGAACAGCATTGTTCCGACAAGCGTGCGCACCATATTGTACAGAAATCCGTTGCCGCATACGGCAATGCATATATCTTCGCCGTTGCGCTCGGTTTCTATCGAATAGACCGTGCGGACCGTGGTCTTTACCTGAGAGCCGCTTGCGCAGTACGCCTTGAAGTCGTGCTCGCCCACGAACAGCGACGCGGCTTCGCACAGTCTGCGCTCGTCGACCTCGCCCTTAACCCATACGGAGTACCTGTCCTTTAAGGGATTGCGGCGCTTTGAAAAGTAAAGCCTGTACAAATAGGTCTTTTTCTTTGCCGAGCGGTTGGCGTCGAAGCCTTGGGGCGCTACGGCTGATTCAAGCACGCTTATATCCCGCGGAAGGCGCGCGTTGAGCGCGTCGGCAAGCCGTTCGCCCGCGATTGAATAGTTCATGTCGACGTGGCAGACCTGACCTTGAGCGTGAACCCCTCCGTCGGTTCTTCCGCTGGCGGTGAACTGCGCCTTTACGCCGAACGCGGTATAGGCCGCCTCCTCCAACTTCTGCTGAACCGAAATACCGTTTTTCTGAACCTGCCAGCCGCAGTAATCCGTGCCGTCGTAGGCGACCTTTACAGCGTATCTCACGATATCACCATATAGGGATAAATTGCGGGGCATATCTGATAGGCGTAGACGTTAAGAAGCACTACGCCCGCAATGAGCGCCGCGCATACCAGCGCTGCTACAATGTCGCGCCATGTAAAGGCGAGCTTTTTGTATTTTGTGCGTTTTGTCGAGCCCGAATAGCAGCGCGCGTCCATTGCGTCGCCCAGCTCTTCCGCGCGGCGGAACGCGCTTATTAAAAGGGGAATCAATATGGGTATAATCGCCTTTACGCGCTTGATTATGTTGCCCGTTTCAAAGTCCGCTCCCCTTGCCTTCTGCGCGGAGATTATGCGGTTGGTTTCGTCCATAAGCGTGGGGATAAAGCGCAGGGCTATAGACATTATGAGCGCGAGCGCGTGGACGGGGAATTTAACCCAGGTAAGCGGCTTTAAAAGGCTTTCAAGTCCGTCGGTTAAGTTAACCGGCGTCGTAGTGAGCGTGAGTATTGCCGAGCCGAGCACGAGAAATACCAGCCTGAACATCAAAAAGACGGCAAACAGAATTCCTTCCTGATAAATTTTGATAATTCCCCATTCCCACAGCAGATTTTCGCCGCCGTGGAAGAAAACGTTGAGCGCCGCGGTGAACACCAGCAGAAAAATTATACCCTTGACCGAGCGCAGTACCGAGGACACGGGCACGCGCGAAAATGCTATCATTACAGCCAGCATTATTGCGCAAAGCGCCAGACCGTAGAAGGTCTTTGCCAGAAACAGTACGACTATATATGCTATCAAAAACAGCAGCTTTACGCGCGGGTCCAGCCTGTGTACAAAGGATTCGGAGGGATAGTACTGACCGAAAGTTACGTCGTTAAGCATCGCTTCCGCCCTCCTTGAAGAAAGATATGACCGCGGCGGAGAAGCCGTCCAACGTATAATTGCAATTAATCTCTATACCGCCCTCTTTCAGGTACGAACACACCTTTGCGGTGAGCGGCACGTCGAGTCCGAGAGATTTGAGCTCCTCCTCACGCCTGAACAGCGCGTCGGGCGAATCGCAGGCAAAAATTCTGCCCTCCGAGACCACGCAGGCGCGCGTGCAGTTTTCCGCAATTTCGTCCATATCGTGAGATACGATTATTACGGTCTTGCACCAATCCCTGTGCAGGCTGTGCAGAAGCTCCATTATCTCCTTTTTACCCAAGGGGTCGAGCCCTGCGGCGGGCTCGTCCAGAATTAAAATTTTGGGTTTAGTCACTATAACGCCCGCAATCGCAACGCGGCGTTTCTGTCCGCCCGAGAGGTCGAAGGGTGACTTTTCCGCCACCTCTTTATAGTCCAGTCCCACCGCCGCTATCGCCTGCGATACCGCGGCTTCAATCTCTTCCTTGGTCAAATCCTTTTTAAAGTTTTTGAGC
>JBJEUZ010000141.1:0-2139 GCA_051884095.1 Candidatus Coproplasma sp. | reverse complement strand
AGAGGACAAGAAGCGCAAAGAGGCTGTTGACAACAAGAACAACCTCGAAGGCATGATTGACAGTCTGGAAAAGACTGTAAAGGAAGCCGGCGACAAACTTTCCGAAGATGATAAAAAGATTTGCGAGGACGCAATCGCAAGCGCCAGAACGGAGCTTGAAAGCGGAGATAACGACCGTATCAAGGCGGCGCTTGAAAAATTGCAGCAGGATATTCAGCCCGTAATCGCCAAGATGTATCAGCAGGCTCAGAGCGCGGCAGGTGCCGACAACGGCGGAAACGGCGACGACACCGAATTTAACCAGCACAAATAATAATAATTTCAAAGCATAATTTATGCGTTAACAGCGTGCGGTTACCGCACGCTGTTAAGCAGTATTATAAGAATTTTTAATCGATAAGATTTTTGCGCAACGCGCAGTTTAAATTACGGATATGGCAGATAAAAAGAATTATTACGAAGTCCTGGGCGTCTCAAAGACGGCGTCGCAGGACGAAATTAAATCGGCGTACAGAAAACTTGCAAAACAGTACCACCCCGACTTTCACCCCGGCGACGCCGCGGCGGCTGAAAAATTCAAGGAAATAAACGAGGCCAACGCAGTTCTTTCGGACGAGGAAAAGCGCAAGCAATACGATTTTGAACTTGAACACCCCGGTATGGGCGGATTCGGCGGCGCAGGCGGCAACCCCTTCTCGGGCGGCGGATTCGGCGGATTCGAGGACATAATTTCTTCGATGTTCGGCGGCGGATTCGGCGGCGCAACCCGTCAGGCGGCGCCCTCGCGCGGAGCGGATATCGAACAAACTATCCGTCTGTCCTTCCTCGACGCCATCAAGGGTTGTTCCAAAGAGATAAACTACTTCCGCAACGAACCCTGCAAGGCTTGTTCGGGTACGGGCGCAAAGGGCGGCACGGCATTCCAGAAGTGCGCTAAGTGCGGCGGCAGCGGCAGAATCAAGTATCAACAGGACACCATTTTCGGCAGAACTATTCAGGTGGGCGTATGTCCGGACTGCAACGGCACGGGCAAAAAAATTACGGATAAATGTCCGGAGTGCAAGGGCAAGGGTTCAATCCGCAACCAGACGCGCTTTACAATCAATATTCCCGCGGGTGTCGATAAGGATAGCTCGCTCCGCAAGCGCGGCTTCGGTCAGGCGGCGCCCAACGGCGGCGAACCCGGCGATTTGTACGTCTATTTCCAGATTGAACCGCACAAACTTCTCCGCCGCGAGGACAGAGATTTGTACGTAACCGTGCCCGTTTCCTATAAAACCGCGGTACTCGGCGGTACTGTTAAGGTGCCCGGCATCGACGATACGATAGATTTCACCGTGCCTGAAGGTACGGCGTCGGGTACGCGCTTCTGCATAAGGGGCAAGGGCGTCAAGACGGTCAACGGCACGGGCAACCTGTACGTAACCATCGAAATAGATATTCCTTCCAAGCTCTCGCGCGAGCAGACGAGAAAGCTCAACGATTTTGAAGATACAATACCTTTGAAGTCGTGCGACAGAATGCAGAGTTATTCAAACAACCTTTCCGCCATTTACGGCAAAAAGGTGGATAAGCAATAAATTTTTCCGCTCAGTTTGGCGAAAAAGTGCAATAAATCGTAATTTGCGGCGCGGCGGTGAATAACCGCCGCGCCGCAAATTATTATTTGTTGACTGTCGCATAGAGTAAGGCGAGCTGTTTGTATGCTGAAATCCTTGTTGGCGGCGCTCTGTATGAACCGATGAATAAAAGTATATTAACAATTTAATTGTTCATAAGTTGGAGTATAACTGTTGATAACTTATGATATTTGGGTAAAAACGGCAAAAAATTGAACGGTTATCAACAAAAAGTTATTGACAAGAGGGGGCTGTTGATAGTATAAAAAACTGACGTTTTAATAAAGTTATCAACAATTTACCGATTTATAAACATTTTTCTTACTTTTTTGCCGTAATTTGCGGCTGTAAAGTCATAAAAATGAATAAAGTTATGAACATTTGCATAATTCTATGTTGTAAACGAGATATAAACAAATAAAAATAAACGATTTCAGAAAATCTTTTAAAAGTGATTGACAAAGAAAAATAAATTTAGTAAAATATATAAGCTGTCAAACGAGGCGGTAAAAAAATTTAT
>JBJEUZ010000140.1:0-9401 GCA_051884095.1 Candidatus Coproplasma sp. | reverse complement strand
AAAAGGTATATACGCAGATTCTGACCTCGTCGGGCGAAAACGTGCTCAAGCTCGCAACGGCAGGTTCCTTCGACTATACCAGAATTTCCAGCGAATATCATCTGAGCGGACTTTCGGGCAAGAGCACTCCCGAAGGATACAAGAGCGGAACGGCAGAATTCAACAATACCACCGAAGGCTATTACGTCGACCCCTACAGCAGCACTAAGGTATGGATAAAAGTGCCCAACGACACTACGGGTCTGATATTCAAGGCATACTGCGATGAGTCCGACGGCTGGACCAACAGATACATACGCGATTTCAACGTTTCCATAAGGATAATAGACAAGGACGCGCCCGTCATACAGAACTGGTACGTCGATTCAAGCGTAAAGCATTCGGGCGAAAAGCTGCGCGTGTTCATACGCTTTTCCGAACCCGTAAGTTTTAACAGCAGCAGATACGCCGCAGAGGGCTCTGCGCCCTACCTTACGGCTCAGTTAAATTCAAACATCAATTACCCCGTAACGCTCACTTACGCCTCGGGCAACTATACCGACACGCTGTGTTTCGAGCTCGACGTCGACGATATCCCCTACGACGGCAATTTTACCTCGCTTAAAATTACAAGCATGGGCAACGCCAACAACGTAAGAGATTTCGCGCTCCTTTCCAACGGTCAGTACGGTAATACGTTTTCGCAGGACGTAAACACGTCTACGGTAAACCTGTCGCAGAGGCTTAACATCTCGGTGGATAACCGCACGCCTGTAATTACGGCAACCAATTCTTCCGCAGAAAAGGTGCTCTGCGCGCATACGGTTTCGGTCAAGTTTGAAAAACTTGAAAGCGGTACTCTCTACTACGCCTGGACCGACGACGATACGACCCCCGTCGAATACTACGAAGTGGTGGAAGGCGTTACCGATTCAGCAAAGGAACCCGTCCGCATAGTCGGCGAAAACATGAACGGCGAAAAATGGCTGCACTTAAAAGTCGTGTCGTCCTTCGGCACGGAAAAGACTTTGTCAGCGGGACCCTATAAGTTCGACAATATGTCGCCGCAAATTTCGGTCGGCGACGGATTGGGCTCCGGGGGAGAATCTTCCAACAGATTCGTCAAATATATCAGTATTGAGGCAAACGATCTGCCCGACGGCTGCAATGCGGGTATAACCTCGCTTAAAATGTACGTTGCGGATTCGCCAAACGACTCTTCTCCGATTGTCAGGACGCTTTACGATTCTACTGCAACGCCCGTCGAAACGTTTGATAATACCGTTGTTCTGCGCGCGGACGACCTTGGAATCGAAACTGGCGTAAGAAAGAAGGTATGGGTATATCTGGTGGCGCAGGACGCGTTGGGAAACGAGGTTACGACCGAATATTATACGTACATATTCGATACGAACGATTATTTCGATTCGGTTTTCACGCCCTCGCAGAATTCCGATATTAAATATTTTACAACCTCTGACGGCGAATATGCCGTAACTATTCTGTCGTCGGGAACTATGGCGCGTACGGTTTCCTTCGAAGTTATAAACATCGACGAATACTACTATGAGTACGAACCGGGCGTAATCAGCCTATACAGGTTCGAATACAACGACGAAGCGGAAGGCTATATGCTCTTCAACGACACCGTCTACACTCAGACGCCTTACGTAACTTCGGACGGTAAGAAGGGAGTAACGATAAAGCTCGACGACCCGAAAGCGGGCTATTACGAGCTGTCGTTAAAAATTACCGACAACGCGTCTTTAACCAAATTTTCGCAGACGTACGCGTTTTATCTTTCGTACGGCGAGGATAGCGAACTGACTAATAATTACCTTTCGCTGTCAAACGCATCAGTGCTGACCAACAGGGTCTATCAGCTTTCGGAAACCTATCCGTATTTTTACTATATGGACGCGACCAGTTCGGTCAAAAGAGTATCCTACAACGGCGGTTCGCTGTTGCCCGCAACCTTTTCTTCGTATAGTAAGGCGTACGATTTCGTCTATGCCAACGAACTGCGCGACCTGTACGCGATAACTCTGAGCAAGGACCAGGCAAGTATGCTTGAAAACAACTCAAGCGACACTTTAAAGGCTTCCGGCGAAACGACTACCGCCAGCGAAGGTCAGGTATGGATAAGGTATAAGTCGTCTACGTGGACGCCGAATTCTTCTTCCTCTGCGTGGGTATATTACTATTACAACTCCACGGGCGAAACCATAATCAACGCCGACGGATTGCCCAAATTACTGCGGGACGCGCTTTCGGCGGTCTCTAATAAGATATGTTCGCTTGGCGGACAGACCTTCCTGACGGGCGAGGGAAAGCTCGACGCCTACGGCGCGCCCTATCTCAACCAGGCGCAAATGCACGTTCAGCCGCAATCCTTTGTGGCTACAATGTGCGGTAACAGTTTCCGCAACGCAGTCGTCTACGGCGGCGACGAGCTGTACGATTCTCAGATAACCGTGGGCGGAAACGTGTATAAACTTGCCACAAACGCGTCGTTTACGTTCGGAAGATATACAAGGCTTTACTATAAACTTTACGGCGCGGATGATTCCGCATATACGGAAATAACCGCACCTGTAATAAGCGCAAGCGGCTCGAAGCTGCGCGTGATCGACTTTTTCTTAGGTCGTCAGTCTGGCATTTACACCGTAAGGGAAGCGGACGATAACGGAATACGCGAGTACAATATCTACGTCGATTTATCCGCTCCCGAAATCACGGTCAGCTCGACCATAATGGTAAAGGACGCAAACGGCAACAGGATTCCGCAGACCGAAACCATAACGCTGCACGACTCGGCGGACGCCGAAGGTCGAACCTTCAGCGCGGCGGGAATGTCGTTCACGGGGCTCTCTGACGCCGACCATTACTCCTATATGGCGATATACCGGTATTCTGGAACCTTCGTAAGGGTGCTCACCATAGAGGAGGTCATGGAGGGCTTTGAGCTTGACGAGGGCGACTACAGAATATTGGTTTCCGACCGAAGCGGCAATTCCTACGCGTTCATAGTAAGGATAAATTCGTCCGATATGGTCTGCTCGGTAAAGCAGATAGAAAACGAGTATATCCGCGTCACCTGCAACCGCTCCGACGAGCAGATTGCACGTTACGAAATTTACTGCGACAACATTCTGGTTTCTTCAACCTATTCGGCTAGCGCGGTATACAAGGATAGCGGCAACTACCGCATCTATATCCGCGACTGGTACGGCAACGTGTACGACGAAGAATTTTCGTTTGAACGCGTTCTGCCCGAAATAGTCTGGAAGTTTGAAAGGGACGGCGGCTGGTATACCTACGACGAGAATACCACTACCGAAATGAAGATGGTTAAGACCGGTACGGCAAATTTCTTCATTACCACAAGCAAGACTCTGTCGTTCAGCTTTACCGAAGATTTAGGCTTTAGCTTTATAGGCAAAGCTCCCGAATACGTGGGACCCACGTCGGGCGCCAGCGGCACAAAGACGGTGCGCTTCAAGACCGACGCGCCCTTTACGATAAAGATCTATTACAACAAATTCCCCGACGTATACGCAGTTTACACCTGCGCGGTAGACGTTGAACCTCCGACCATTTCGGTGGAATTCGACAGCCGTCAATACGCCCTCGACGAGGACGCCGAAATTCAGGACAGAGGTCTGCAAGCGTCGGTGGGAGATATCATCGTGCCCTCGTCGATAACCTACAGCCTTGCAAATATCGAAAAGGCGTATGTAAATTCGGGCGACACGGTAAGGGCAGATTTGCTTAAGGCGACGTTTACCGACGCTTCGGACGTAAAGAGCGTAGTCGTCTATCTCAACGGCGAGCTGTTCACCGAATCGGACGGAAGCGGAACGATGCTGTTTTCAAGGAACGGCGAATACACGATTGTCGCAACCGACGTGTTCGGCAATTCCACAAGTTTTAAGTTCACCAAGACTCAGTCCGACTACGTCAGATACTTTGTCGACGGCGTAGAACAGACGATAGATTACGACTGCCTTGAATATTTCAGCAATATCGGCGGCGTAAAGACGTATACCAAAAAGGAATACGGCAACGACAGCGTGTCCGTACGCCTTTACGAAGAGAGCGTGCTCTACTGCACGGTAACCGCGGAGGACGGCTCGACGCGCTATGCGGCGCTGTTCTTCAATCAGGGCAAACTCTACTACCTGTACTATAAGGTAGACGAGGTTGAAGGCGTCAATCGCGTCAACGAAATGAAGGGCGAGGTTGCTTTCTCCTTCGAGGACGGCAGCGCGAAAGCGGGAGTATGGTACGCTATAACTCAGGCTTCGTCGGGAATGCCCGCATTGTATGCAAGGTTCGATACCGACGGCAGCGTATCGGTGAAATACGCAACCGACGGCAGCGGCGAGCAGGTTGTAGAGATGCGCATAATGTCCAAGGACGGAAACAGCGTGCCCGTATATATCAAGTGCGGGCTGTGCTCGGATAATCCGACTATAGGTTTCGTCGACGAGGAAGGCGCTGCGTTCACGGCAAAATCGGACGGCGAGCTTACCGGCATTAACGGCAGCTTTGCCGTAGGCACGATTCCCGAAAAGGTTGTCAAGGTCGGCGTATATTATTCTCAGGTAAATTCGTTCGACGGCGCTAAGGATATCTACGCCGCAAGTAAATACTTTACGGACGACGGGTTCTATCTGATTAAAGTGTCCGATATCTACGGCAATAGCTCAACCTATCTCATAATGCTTGCAAACAGCTTTATAGTGACGGGTTCCGTTAAGTACTCCGACGGTCAGATTTTCGCATACTCCTCCGACTACGACGGCACGCTCTACAGCGACGGCGAGGCGTATCTGGACGCCTATTCCGCTCTGTCCGACGTCGTCGTGACAAAGGACGGTCAGGCATATACGGGCTATACGCTTGAAAACGGCGACGGCTACGTGCGCGTCATTTTAGCCGAAGAAGGCAAGTTTACCGTAAACTTTACCGACGCTTACGGCAACTCCGCTCAGAAGACGGTTGAAATAAATTCGGCGGGACTCATCTTCAACAATTCGCTCCTTTACGGATTCAACGAGGACGCGTTAAGGCGTGACGAGGGTTATACCAACTCCAAAATTTCGATAAGCGCCGAAGTCGTGGCAAGCGACGGAATAAAGTATATCGCGATAGTTAGCGGCGGAAACGCAAAAGTGCTCTACGACGCGCTGTCCCAGAACGGAAAGGAGTTTGACCGGGATGAGCTTTACCAATGCGTGGGCGCAGACGGCGACGGCGAATACAGAATAGTCGTGCGCAATTTGTACGGCAGCGCGGCTTCGTACACGGTTCATTACAGTCAGACGTCTACGCTTGTGCTAGAGCGCGTAACGCGCAGCTCGGGCGAGCGCGAATTCTGCGAAGTCGATTCGGCGGTAACGTACGGACTGTGGTCGAACAACACCCTTGAATTTTCTACGCAGGCAACCGAATACAGGTTCACCGTGGACGGAAAGTCGGAGGAATGCCCGTATACGCTCGGCTTTGCCACCTCCGCCGAAGAAGGCAGCTTCGATTACGAAATCACCTACGTCGACGAATACGGCTTCAAGTATACCTTCAGTGCTCACCTCTTAAGGCGCAAAATTACTATTAACATTACAGAGGGTATAAATACCGTAATGATTGACGGAACGCCCACCGCAAACTGTAATATAGCGGTTACGATCGACGGCAATTCCACCTGCGTCTACTCCATCGACGGCGGTCAGTCCGTAAGCTACGTTTCGGGCGACAAGCTGGCAAGAGACGGCGTTTACCGCTTTACCGTAACCGACTACGCGGGCAACGTTGCGGCGTATACCGTCAAAAAGGATACCGTTGCCGAATTTGAATTCACCGAATCGGGAAGCGGCAATACCGTGTTGAACGGCGGCGTCGTATGTTCGGATAAGGTAATCTTCTCCGCCAAAAACGGCGACACGTCATACCTCAGGAGCGTGTTCCGCAACGGAGTGGCGGTAGAGGACAACAAGGAAGTTAAGTTCAGCGACAGCGGTCTGTGGGAATTTATCGTGGCGGACGCAGTCGGAAACACGGCGTACTTCTCGTTCAGAATCATCTCTCACGCGCTCAGCGCCTTCAATTACGTTACCCCTCACGACTATAAAATAACCGACGTCTGGTTCGATTCCGGCAACGGAATAAAGTTATCGTATATGCAGTTCGTAGAGGGAGAGGGCACGACCTTCAACTTTACCGAGGACGGCAGTTACAGCGTGGTTATGAGCTCGGCAATAACCGGCGACGTGCGCAATTTCTCGTTCGTAATCAATTCCTCCGCGCCTGACGTAAAACTTTCGGGCTGCGAGGAGGGCGAAACTACGCTGAACGACGTCACCGTAACGGGCTACAAGGTGGGCGACACGATAGAAGTTTATCGCGACGGAAAACTTGTAAAGACCGTGCATATACTTACGGCTGCCACCGACGCTCCCGTAATCAGCGAGGGCGGCGTATACAGAATAGTCGTCAGCAACGAGGCGGGCGTTTCTACCGAACTCAACTTCACCCGCAAACATATCCCCAACGTTGCAGGCAACGTGCTTATCATTATAGTGACCTGCGCTATGGCGGTGGGGTTGTTCGTAGGTCTGATATACCGCAACCGTTCCAAGACGGACGAATAATGAAAAACCGACGCCTTGCGGCGCGTACGTGCGCGTACGCAAGTCGTCGTAAAAATAAAAAATCTATTTTTCAGGAGAAAAAATTATGTTGTATGGTTTGTTGGCTACTTCCATTTCAGAAAACGAAATGACCAAAATCGTTACCCCCGTGCTCGACGTGTGTAACGTACTTGTGCCCGTTCTGCTCTCGGTAGTAGGTGCGGTGGGCGCAATCTATTGCATTGTGCTCGGCATCAAATATGCCAAGGCGGACGACCCTCAGGAACATGAAAAGGCTAAAAAGGTTCTCATAAACGCAATTATCGGTTTCGTGCTCATCTTCATTCTTTTAATAATGCTTCAGGTCGGCTTAGGCATCTTCAAAGAATGGTGGAGCAACTATGCGTATTAACAAAAAGCTCTCGTGCTTTTTGTCAGTGCTCCTGGCGGCTGCCGTCGTATGGCTTTGCGGCTGCTACGATTTGGGAGAGTTTGAAGACGACGAGGACTATTATTCCTCGTTCGGCGAAGTCAGACTCTTTGAAAGCGACAAAACGACCGCTGATTATTCGGTTAAAGAATACTTTTATAACGAAAAATCCATCAACGATTTTTCAGGCGGTCAGGTCGGCGACGACGAATATTATATAGTCGGTCCAGACTGGTATACGTATCTTGTCGTGGATTTTCAGCGCAATATGCAGCTGGATTCGTTTTCCCTGTTCGTAAACTGCGCAAATGCGGGCGCGCTCCATATAAGCGCGTATCTTGCGGAAGGATATCCCTCCGACGTGAGGGGCTACGACGACTCCAGGTTCGAACTCGATGAAGATAATAATCCCGTCCTCGACGAAGAGGGCAATCCTAAAGAGATACGCTACGGCGACCCCGACCCCGAAAGCGCGGTATGGCGTTCAAGCCTGAACGTGGGCGCGGGTAAATGGACTTCTTTCACCATAGAAACCTGGTTTTTGGGCGGAACGACGCAGGAGTATCTTTCGGTTACGTCGGAAAACTATCTTATAATCCGCTTTGAAAACAACGGCGGGTACGGCGCGGATAACGCTTATCAACAGATAGAATTTACGACCACTAATATGCTCGTAAGGGCAAAATTCAATTAATTGACGGGGCGGAGAACCATCCGCAGTCGGAATTTACCAAGTTTACGGTTAAAGACTCAAGAGCGGCTTGCGCCGCGCTTGTCCCAACGGAAAAATTATGTTTGATTGGTTTTGGGAATTTTTATATAGCTTGTCTAAGACGATATTCAAGCTCATAGACGGACTTGTCGCCTGCGCAAATATGCTGTGCGGAATAGACCCCGTCAAAATCGACGGAAAGGAAGCGGACTTTATGTACTATCTCTTCTCCAACGAGAAGATAAGTTTCGCTTTCCGCGTCGCCGCGGTGCTCGGCATGATAGTGCTGGTTATATTCACTATTTTTGCGATAATTCGTTCGATTGTAAGGGAAAAACCCGAAGGCACGCCGGGGCAGATTTGCTTTAAGGCGTTCAAGTCCTTTTTAACCTTCCTTTTCGTTCCAGCATGTATGTTTGCAATAATTTGGCTAGGCAACGAATTTATGAAGGCTATGTACACGGCGACCCTCAGCGGCGGCAAGAGTATAGGTACTTTCCTGTTCGTAACTTTCGCGCAGGACGGCGGCATGGACAACGCCAACGCCCAACAGTTTATTGACGGCGTGTACGACTATTACAATACCGCTCACGTCAGCGCTGGCATGGTAGCGAGCGGCAAGGAGCTTAGCGATTTCAGCTTTCTGTACAGCTGGCTTGCGGGCGGCGTGATTCTGGTTTCGCTCGCAACGTCGATGGTGCTTTTCGTCGACAGAGTACTGTCTATAGTAATTCTGTATATCGTCGCACCCTTCTCCATCTCGACCACTGTGCTCGACGACGGCGCGCATTTCAAGCTCTGGCGAGATCAGATAATGGTCAAGTTCTTTATGGGCTACGGCGCGATAATCGCGCTCAACATATACGCGCTGGTGGTTTCGCTCGTATCCAATCCCGAGCTGGTATTCTTTGAAAGCAGCTTCCTCAATAGCCTAATAAAACTGCTGTTCATAGGCGGCGGCGCGCTTACGCTCAAAAAGTCTATGGGACTTATCGGCAACCTTGTTCAGGCGGGCGCAGGCTCAAACGAAATGCGCGACAACGCAATTTCTGCCGCAAGTCTGGGAAGAACGCTTTCCGGCATAGGCGGAAAGGTTGCGGGCGGCTTGGCTACCGTTTCCGGTCTTAATTATGCCAAAGACGTAATAAGCGGCGCCTGGGGAATGAAGAAGAGGGACAATTCGGTAGGGCTCTTACATAAGCTGGGTATGTCGCCTAAATACGACGCCAGCGGCAGACTTATGGGCGATTCAAACGCAAGCGATAAGGGAAGCGATTCGCAGAACAGCGAACAACCCAACTTCGGCAAAAACGCAAACGACGTTGCAAACGCAATCAAAGGCGAAGATAAGAAGGAATCAGACAATAAAAACGACAACAAGCAGAGCATTGGCAATAATATGGTCGACAATGCAATCAATAATAAAGACAACTCCTCTAAAGAGCCGGACGACCCGAACGATTTCATTGAAATCAAACTGTGACGAGGTAAAAGATGAGAATTATTCCTAAAACCGCTAAGGTTAAAATCGAATTTTTCAGGAACGTATCTGTCGTCGATATGATAATAGCGATCATCGCTCTGGGGCTGGAGGTGCTGTTGTTCCTCACCAATATCGGCATAACTAAATATTTTTTAATGGTAATTC
>JBJEUZ010000139.1:0-2153 GCA_051884095.1 Candidatus Coproplasma sp. | reverse complement strand
CCTAAACCTATTATATAAAGTGTTTGAACCTGCAGGAATATTTCTCCCTTTGCCTTGCAACCTACTGCAATGCCCAAAAATATCGTAATCGTATTCATAAGACCGTTCTGCGCCTGAGACGAGAGTCTTTCGACAACGCCCGATTCTCTGAACAGGTTGCCAAGCATAAGCATACCCAACAGCGCCAAAGAGGACGGCAGAATTATGCCGACGACCAACGTAACTACCAGAGGGAACAAGATTTTTTCGAGCTTGCTGACCTGACGTAGCTGCTTCATCTTTATAGTCCTCTCTTTAGGAGTGGTAAAAAGACGCATAAGCGGCTTTTGAATGAGAGGAATGAGCGCCATATACGAGTATGCCGCAATGGCTATCATAGGTATAAAGTCGCTAGCCAACTTACTGGTAACGTAAATTGCGGTAGGACCGTCTGCACCGCCTATGATTGCAATTGACGCTGCTTCTGCAACCGAAAAGCCCAAAAGTATCGCAAGCATAAAGGCTACGAACACGCCGAGCTGTGCGCCCGCGCCGATCAACATGCTCTTAGGATTCGCAATCAGGGGACCGAAGTCGGTCATACAGCCTATTCCTAAGAAAATCAGCGGAGGATAAATTACTTTTTCGACTCCGAAATACAGATACCACAAAAGTCCGCGCGAAGCAGGGTCGACGTTTTCAAAGTTGTGGTCAACTCCTGCGGGATATTCGCCCCAGACGATAGCCTCTGCACCCGGTATATTGATTAAAAACATACCGAAAGCTATAGGCAATAACAACATCGGCTCGAATTTCTTTACGATTGCAAGATACATCAACAGGAACGAGATAATAATCATAACGTAGTTTTGCCACGTTCCGCTTACAAATCCCATTGACTGATATAAATTGTTAAAGATATCGCCGACGTTTACACCAAGTAAACCGAGTTGCATTTATTACCTCCGCTCAGCCGATTATGGCAAGTACTGCGTTGGTTTCTACGTTTGCGCCCTTTACCACACGGAAAGACACTTTACCGTCGCAGGGCGCGGTGATATCGTTATCCATCTTCATTGCTTCAAGAACCATAATGGGCTGGTCCTTCTTTACGGACGCGCCTTCGGCAACGAGCAGATTTTTTATCAGTCCGGGGAAGGGCGAAAGCACCTTTTCGCCGTTGACGTTAGCTGCGGGAGCAGCCACGGGTGCCGCTACGGGTGCGGCTACAGGAGCAGGCGCAACGACACTTGCGGTTTCACCTACTTCTTCAACGCCTACAGAATAGCTCTTTCCGTCGATTGTTACTACAAAATTACGCATATATATTTATCTCCTTAAATTCTCTTTATTCTTCTGACAGTGAATTCACACTTGCCTTCTTCCTGTTGATAATAAGCCATAATCGCCGCAACGATTGCCGCCTTGACCTCGTCAGGTATTTCGTCGGAATTTTCCGCAACCTTTTCCGCGGGTTTAGCCGCAGGCTGAACGGGTTTTTTCTCTCTTTTCTTTGTGAGAAATTCCAGATTATTGGTCTTGCGCATCAGAAGTCCGACAAGCCAAATTATATATATTATTAATGCAATACCCAAAACGACGACGCCGAAGCCTATCAAGGCGTAAATCACCGCTTCGCCGAAGTTATTGAAATAATAATTTCCCTGAGATTGAAGCTGTCCCGCAACGTAGCTTCCGTCGCCTTGAACAATGTCCAAAAGATTATACATAAATTCCTCACTTTACCAGCATCTGTAACGAAGCTATCAGATATTGCTTTACGTATGCAGGTTCGATGATGTTGTCTATATAGCCGCCCTTTGCCGCATTGATAGGGTCGGAATTTTCGTCGGAATACTTTTGAACAAGTTTGTTCTTATCCACGTTTTTAACACCTGAAAATTCGATTTCTGCGCCCTGAGCGCTGTCAAACAGCGCAACTTTTGCGTTTGCAAAGGCATACGTGAAATCGTAGCCCATAGATTTTGCCGCGAATACAGTGTAGCCGAGTCCGATCGCCTTTCCGTATATAATTGAAATTTTAGCAGTATCGATGCAGTCGAGAACGTTGACGTATTCGCCGAGTTCTTTTAAAACCAGACTGTTATTAGTAGCCAATGAAGGGCTAATGCCAAGAGTATTTACGAAAGTTACGTAAGGAAGGTTATAGCAAG
>JBJEUZ010000138.1:0-2166 GCA_051884095.1 Candidatus Coproplasma sp. | reverse complement strand
CTGTCGCCCTTTTCGATAATGCCGATAGGATTTCCGTCCTCGCAGACCTTTGTGGGCAGTAAAAATTCGTCGGTTATGCCCTGAGCATAGCTCTCTTCAATAGCTTGGGCAGGGTCGGTGCACTTGACGCCCGTGCCGAGCGTAAGCATATCGTAAGCCTTTTCCACTCTGTCCCAGTTGTTGTCTCTGTCCATCGCGTAGTATCTGCCTACGACCGAAGCGACCTTACCTACGCCTATTTTAGCCATTTCAGCCTGCAAGTCGCGGATAAAGCCCGCGCCCGAGGTGGGAGAAACGTCTCTTCCGTCCATAAAGCAATGAACGTACACGTTTTCGACGCCGCGGCGCTTAGCCATCTCCAACAGCGCGTAAACGTGAGTTATGTGGCTGTGAACTCCGCCCGTGCTCATAAGTCCGTAAAGGTGCAAAGCCTTGTCTTTGGCGTTGTCCATTGCCTTGATAAGGGCGGGGTTTTCAAAGAAATCGCCGTCGGATATCGACTTGGTGATTTTGGTCAGATCCTGATAGACAATTCTGCCTGCGCCCATATTTAGGTGCCCCACTTCGCTGTTGCCCATCTGACCGTCGGGTAGTCCTACGCTCATACCGCTCGCGCCCAGGGTGGCGGAAGGGTAGTCGGCAATCAGTTTATTTACGTTCTTGCTTCCGTCAATGGATACGGCGTTGCCCTCGCCTGCGGGGGCTATTCCGTAACCGTCCATAATAATTATTGCATAAGGCGTCTTTTTAGCCATAAAATTTACCTCTTATTTGTCGTAGTTTACGATAGTCGCAAAGTCGAGCTTTAACGAAGCTCCGCCGATAAGACCGCCGTCTATGTCGGGCTGAGCCATAAGTCCTTTGCAGTTTTTAGCGTTCATAGAACCGCCGTACTGAATGATAACTTCCTGCGCGCACTTGGGGCAGAAAAGCTCGCCTATGGTCTTTCTTATGTAAGCGATAGTTTCCTGCGCCTGTTCGTCGGTCGCGGTTCTGCCCGTGCCGATAGCCCAAACGGGTTCGTAGGCGATTACTACCTTTTTGATATCTTCAACGTTTGCAAGACCTTCTTTAAGCTGGGTGTAGAGCACCTTTTCGGTTACGCCGCCCTCGCGCTCTTCAAGCGTTTCGCCCACGCAAACTATGGGGGTGATGCCGTTTGCCAAAGCCGCAAGAGTGCGCTTGTTCACGCCCTCGTCGGTCTCGCCGAAGTACTGCCTTCTTTCGCTGTGACCGATAATTGCGTATTCCACGCCGTATTCTTTTAACATTTCTGCGGAAATTTCGCCCGTGTAAGCGCCGCTTGCCGCCCAGTGCACGTTCTCAGCGCCGATTTTAATGTTGCTGTCCTTAGCCGCTTCTGTCATAGCGGGAATCAAAATCGCGGGAACGCATAAAGCCACGTCGCAATTAGCGTCTGCAACAAGTGGTTTAAGCTCGCTTATAAGCTGTCTGCCGCTCTCGGCGGTCATATTCATCTTCCAGTTACCTGCAATAAAAGGTTTTCTTGACATAGTAATTCTCCTGAATATTTTTATTCTCTGTAATTATACCATCTAAATAATTTTAATGCAACGCTATGCGTTATCATTTCTTCAACATAATTTTGTTTTTAACGGCAATTTGGATAAATGCATTTGCGTGGTCTCGCATTATGTAGTCGAAAATTTCGCGGTTTTCAACCTCTATGCCGTATTTGTCTATTATAGCTGCAATTCTGCCGCCTATTGCAAAACTTGCCGTAAGCTCTTCGCTCAGTTTTATAAGCACCCTTACCGACGCGCCCGTCTCGTCCGTATACAGCCAATCCGCCCTCGCCGAAACTTTATCGTATTCAAACGTTCGTCCGTTCGCAAGTATACCTTCTCTTGTAAAAGTCAGCTCGAACACCACGTATTCCGTAACGGTCAAATTTTCGTCGACTATCTCCTTTTCGGCTATGAATATTTGGAGACTTTCGTCCGAATTTACCAGAAAGAACGGCGTGAACGCGTAGTTTTCGCCAAGCTGTTCCATACCTAGGTAATTTTCGGGTCGGGTCAGAAACTGCTTGAAATATTCTTCCTCGGCTTGCTTTCCGTGCAGGGTAACGCTTTCGTTATCGTCGAATGGCGACGGCGTAAAATAATACCTGAAAAGGGGTATGCGGCAATAAAATTCCTCTCT
>JBJEUZ010000137.1:0-2176 GCA_051884095.1 Candidatus Coproplasma sp. | reverse complement strand
TAGTTACATAAAAAGCACCCAGTATTATGCCGCGTGGTTATCAGCAAATAATGGTGTTTCTTTATCACAAAGCTCAACAAAACAAACTTATCAGGAGATTGACGACGATAATTTCGACAATACTTTTGTGGATTTTTTTTGTAGCAATATAAACGCAGCAGACAAATATATCTACGCTGCGTTTAACACTACGGCTCAAAATACCACAAACAATATACGATGTGCGGTAAGTTATTCTTATTCCTATAATTCATATTTAAAGACCGGAACGGCTTACACCGCGTACGGCTCAATGAATCCGGAAAGGATACATTCTTCGTTGCTTGCAGTTTCCAGCGTTACTCTTGACGGCGACATAGTATTCCTGCCCGATTAAAATAAACAGGAGCAGTAAATTAAGTAACCATACCTAACAAAATTACAAAGCATAACGTCTTAATTTGGCGTTATGCTTTTTTACTATGAACAATCTTCTGCCACTTTTTTAAAATTGTCGCAACAAAATGGTGCATAACTATTGACTTTGCAACATTTCGGTGATAGAATCTAAATGCGGCACCGTTTTGGTGCATATAATAAGTATTAATAAAAATACAAATACCGCCCTGAGAGTAACCCAGCGCGGAAAAAGGTAGGGTAAAAATGAAAACAAGGAGAAAAATTGAAAAGAAAGTAACCAAAAAGTTTGCTATGGAAATAGCCGCTCAATTTTTCGGAAGAACTGTTCAACCGAAAGAGCAAGACAACGGATTTGTATTTACTGAAGGATTAATCAGGTTCGAAGTGTTCCCGTATTATCAATCTGTTTCGAAAAGTGTTTTATCTAAAGAATATCCTTACGGTCAAGTTTTCATAAATGCAGAATGCTGCTATGGATATTTTTACATTAACGACAAAATTATAGCGAGCGACGAGGCGCCCTTTATATCGGCGTGAAATTTTAGGAGAGTAAATAGTGAACGCATGAGAAATTGCTTTTAACTTTACGTTTCAACGAACAAAAAAACTCCACTCCGAATAACGAAGTGGACGATAAATAACTTTAACGCTTATTCAGAAAAAAAGGTAGGGTAAAAATGGATAAAAAGAGAGAAACGGTCAGCGGTCAGACTATGCCGCCTTACGTGGATGGCAAGACCGGACGAATTTATTTTAATTACGCCGTCGGCGCTAAATACGAAGTTTACAACTACAAGACCTATCAGAACTACGTCCTCGAAGTGCAGGACTGCGCGTATTTGGGCGGTCGGGAATATTACACCGTCGCGCGCGACGGCAGACCTTTCGTCGAGCCGTGCTCGGCAAACCGATTAAGATTTCTACTTACATACGACGTAACCGCTACCCAGACCGAAGAGGGCGAACGCCTCGAAATTCCGTTGACGTTGGAAGAGATACGAATTTACTTTTTCGACCTTAACGCAAGGTTTGAAAAGCGCCGGCGCGAAACCTTGAGAAAGCTTGAAGGCACGGAGTTTGAGAAAATCGAAGCGGAGAGAAAGCGACTTTTAGGATATCCTCTCGCCTTTGCCAGAGAGAGAAAAGACTTTACCAAAGCTGCCGAAATTATGACTAAGGTAGCAACGTTGGATTTACAGCGCGACAAGATACTGAAAGAAAAAGGCATTGAAGATTATATGCTAAATCCGCACGTAACGTGCAACCGTTGCAATGATACGGGAATATATCAGGGTAAGACCTGCGACTGCGCGATAGCTCAGACCGAGAGAATCAAAGACTACTGCGCAAAAAAGAGACTTTCGAAGAGGTAAAAAATGTTTTACGTTGCTCTCTATGAAGATGAAAATGGTTATTTACATTCTTTGCTTTTTTATTATGAAGACTATGACTCCGCTCTTATATTAAGCACAAAACTATTTGATGATAATTTTTATAGTTTGGACGAATTCTCTCCTACAGAACTGGAAAGTGCAAAACTTTTTGCAAGCGATTATATACAGTAGTAAACAAGGCAAGTTAAGCTAAAAAAAACGGCTTGACTTGCCTTTGTGTGTTTTATGTGCTTGGAAGGTAAGAAAATGAGAGGTTTTATTGAAATTACAGATTCAGACTTTAACGTAAAATCGCTTGTCAACGTTTCAGATATCGTCCGAATTCAGCGCATGGAGAATGGATCCGCTCTGGTAACGTGCAGGCAAGCTATTTTCCCAAAGCC
>JBJEUZ010000136.1:0-2178 GCA_051884095.1 Candidatus Coproplasma sp. | reverse complement strand
GTTGAGCTTCCCGACAACGTCCCCGTGCTCATATCGGTGAACGTATGTCAGTATATCATGGCGGAAGTCATAGCCGAAAAGTACGTTTCGGGCTCCAGCCTTCTGTCGGGCAAGCTCGGCGAAAGGGTATTCAACGAAAAGCTGAACGTTATAACCGACCGCTCGCCCAAAAACAAATATAATATCGCCTTCTTCGACGACGAGGGCGAAGTTAACGAAAACGATAAGTTCTATTTCGTAAAGGACGGCGTCCTTACGGGACTTGCCACTTACAGGCGTTCGGCGGCTAACTTCAATCTGCCCGTTTCAGGCGGAGCCCGCTCCGACTTCGACGGCGTGCCTACGTTCGGCTTTGCGGGAACGGACCTTGTTCCCACGGCGAAAAAAATAAGCGATTTGGTCAAGGGCAAGGCAATCTACGTTGCCTTAACCTCAGGCGGCGATATGACGCCGAGCGGCGACGTCGGGCTTCCCGTAATGCTCGCTTATCTATATGAGGACGGAAAACTCGTAGGTACGTTGCCTGAGTTCTCGCTGTCTGCAAATATCTTCGATATCCTGGGTAAGGACTTCATAGGCGTGGTAAAGAACGATACGTTCTCCTATGCAGACGAAACTTTGCTGGTTGCCAATTTCAAGGTCAATAAACAGTAATAACGTCAGCGCGGCAAATATTCTGCCGCGATTCTGCATAATACTTAAGGCGCGGCAAAAAATTTGCCGCGCCTTTATCTATTGAATAATAATTCATATCTTTTTTAAAGTGTAATTATACGTGCTTTCGCCGAACGCCGCGTCGCGCACGCCGTCGGCGGCCGCAGAGCTTTCAAATAACTCGCGCGAGAGAGGGTCGAGCTCGTTTACGTCCCGCCCAGTTATTACCACGGGATAAGAGGAGAGGGACAGGAAGGACATAATTTCATCCGCACGCTCTTTCGATACGGCAAGCGGCTTTATATATCCCGCGCTTTTCAGATACTCGTCGGTCTTTTTCGCCGACAGATTCAAAGCGTTAGAAGCGAGAATCCGCCTTATGCGCGAGGAGGAGTAGCGCTTTCCCGTCGCCTCGGCTACGATTGAATCGTAAGGCAGATTTTGCAGCGTTTTAAGTCTGTTTTCCAAGCCTTCGCTGCAGCCGTATGCCCTGCGTAGCTTGGCTGTGTCAGCCACGGTCAATGCGTAACGCGCAATCTTTTTCCAGGCGTTTTCGCCTCCGCTTATATCTGTTCTTTTCAAATCGCCCAACACGTAAGACGGCAGGTTTCCCATTATGCGCTCGTCGCCGAAATTTTTTCTTATCGCGCTCGCCGACGAAAAATTTTCGGCTAGCTTTCCGTCGTTGTAGCCGCTTCCTATTCGCTTTACGGGCAAAAGGCGTATGCTTTTTCCGCATGAAATTACCGCCTTTGCGTATTCGACCGCAAGAATATTGTTTGGCGAATTCAGCAGTTTGTCGCTTCCCCCGCACGAGGCGTACGCGCGCGAAAAACTGCGCACATAGCTTTCGCCCATGTTTAAATTTTCATTGAGCGCGGCAGAAAACGCGTCGCTTTCGTCGTTCAGAGTGCGCGCGACTTCCAGAAAATCAACCGGGGTTTCGCAACCGAACGCAAGGCAGTCGGCTTGCGGCAGGGATGAAAGCAGCTTTACCGCGCCCCTTGCAAAAATTTCCGCAGGCGCAACGGCTAACGGAGCGGGTAGCTCTATCACGCAGTCCGCGCCGCTCGATACGGCGTGCCTTGCACGGTCGAATTTATTCAGAATCGCAACGTCGCCTCTTTGAGTAAAACTTCCGCTCATTACGCACAATAAAAAATCGCAGCCGCTATCGGCTCTGGCTCTCTCTATAAGGTACGCGTGACCGTTATGAAAGGGATTAAATTCACAAATTATTGCACAAATTTTCATTTTAATCTTTACATTTCGCGAAAGTTATTATATAATAATTACGTTATAATAACTCGCTGTGCGTCGTGTATTGATTATACACCAAAACGGCGGATAAATAAAGCGTTTTAAGGAGAAAATGAAATGTCATTACTTGATGAAATCAAGGCAAAAGCTGCAAAACTCAACAAGACAATCGTTCTTTGCGAGGGCGAGGACAAGCGCGTCGTTGAAGCGGCGGCAAGGATAACCAAGGAAGGTATTGCAAAAATCGTGCTTATCGGTAACGAG
>JBJEUZ010000135.1:0-9576 GCA_051884095.1 Candidatus Coproplasma sp. | reverse complement strand
GCTTTTGCGCGTGATAGCAGGGCTTGAAGAGGCCAACACGGGCGAAATTTTAATCGACGGCAAGGACGTTTCGTCGGTAGAACCCAAGGACAGGGATATAGCCATGATATTCAGGAGCGATACGCTCTATCCTTCTATAAACGTATACGAAAATATGGCGTTCGGCTTAAAGCTGCGCAAAACTGCCAACGCAGTCGTTGAACAGCGAGTAAAGGCTGCGGCTGAAATTTTGGGCCTTTCCGACGTGCTCATGCGCAAGCCCAAGGCTCTCACCGCCGAACAGAAGCAAAAGACCGCGCTCGGCAGGGCGATCGTAAGGGAGCCCAAGCTCTATCTCCTCGACGACCCGATAGCCGGGCTCGACGACGCGTTGAAGTCCAAAATGCGCAACGTTATAATCAGCTTGCAGACTCGCATGCAGGGAACGTTTATCTACGCTACCAAGAACGTAAACGAAGCGCTTACCATGGCTACGCGCGTTATAGTTATGCGCGAAGGCTTTATTCAGCAGATAGATACCCCCGCGAACCTGTACGACTATCCCGCAAACGCTTACGTCGCGTTCTTCGTCGGCTCGCCGTCCATAAACTTTATCAACAACGCAACCCTTTCGCGCGAGGGCGAAGAGGTGGTCGCAACCTTCAAGGGCGGCAAACTGACTGTTCCTCAAAATATTTTGGCGCGCTTTACCGACGTTGAAAGCTATCTCGGAACGGGCAAAAAGGTGATTTTAGGCATTCGTCCCGAAGATATGAAAGCGGGCAAACAGGACGGACAGTTCACCGCAACAGTAAGCTCTGCCGAAAAGATCGCCGGCAAACTCTACGCCGATTGCGACGTGACGCCCGACCTCTCGTTCGTCGCGCTTTCAGACGAGTGTGGAAAAGGAGACGAGGTTAACCTTTCGCTCGATTTATCGCATCTGTACGTCTTTGACGCGGATACCCGCCTGACCTTGCTTGCCCGCGACGAAGGATACTGCAAGACCGACTATGCCGACGCGGATTTCGTGCCGCTGCCCTACGGCGAGGAGGAGAGCATCAAAAAGCAAGCAAAGCCCAAGCAGGCTAATAAAAAGAAATAATCGGCAAAAAGTTGTAAATAATCTGCAAACGCCTGTGCCCCCGAAAATTTCGGGGGCGGTCTGCGTTTAAAACGCTTTAATAATGTATATATTATTCTTATGCTTGAAGTAATCTGGGACGCGGTGAAGGATACGCTGGTCGTATTCCCGTTCATACTCGTCATCTACATCTTAATAGAGCTGTTGGAAAACGCCACTTCGGTAACCAGGAGCCGCAAAACCTTGCAGGGACCGCTCGCTCCTCTTCTTGGTGCGGTTACGGGCATAATTCCGCAGTGCGGCTTTTCTGTAATGGCGGCAAAGCTATACGATAGGGGGCTTATCCGCACGGGCACAATAGTAGCCGTGTTTCTGGCAACCAGCGACGAGGCGTTAATCATTCTTTTGGGCAGCAGCGCAACCAATCCCACAGTCGCACGTTCGATTATGCCGCTGATAATAATCAAGCTCGCCGTGGCGCTTGCGTTCGGCTATCTTATTAACTTTCTGCTTTCGGGCGAAAAGCTGAACTCTGTAGAACCTCTTTCCGACCATTCTTGCGAACACGACCACGCGTATTCCTGCGGAAGAGAGCACGACGGCAAGTCGCAGCTGCACGTCTATTTAATCGACCCGCTGTTGCACTCGCTCAAGATTGCGGCGTACATTCTGGTCGTAAATCTGGTATTCGGCTTTATCATTTTCGGCGTCGGCGAGGAGGCAATCTCTGCGGGGCTTATCGGCGGTCCGTACTTCCAGCCGTTTATAACCGCGGCGGTGGGGCTTATCCCCAACTGTGCCTCCAGCACAATAATAACCCAGACCTACGTTGCCGGCGGAATTATGTTCGGCAGCTGCGTTGCCGGACTGTGCTCCAACGCGGGATTAGGTCTTGTGGTGCTCCTTAAAAATACCAAGCAGGTCAAAAGAAACGTGCTTTTAATTATTACGCTCTATCTCATCTCGGTTGCGGTAGGTCTTGCGGTGAACGCAATAGCCGTGGCGGCAGGGCTGGCTTAAGAGAGCAAAAAGCGTGCAAAAAAATTGTTGAATCGCCTTTAAAAAGGTTGACTGTTTTTATGCGGTTTGCTATACTTTAAAGGCTTTTGAAAATAACTGCGTAGGCGAAGGAGGGTTGAAAGAAATGTCCACAATCAAAGTTGGCGAAAACGAGTCGGTTGAAAGCGCGCTCAGAAGATTTAAAAGAAAGTGTTCGCGCGACGGAATTATCGGCGATTTGAGAAAGAAAGAATTTTACGAATCTCCTTCCGTAAAGAGACGTAAAAAGTCCGAGGCCGCAAGAAAACGCAATAAGAACTAAGCATCAAAGCTCTACCAAACTCAGTTTGGCAGAGCTTTTTCCTTTAAAATTAAGTCGAATTAAGGAGAATTATGGACGATTTGAAGAGCGTAGCCCGTCAGGCAAAGCAAAGGCTTAAATCAGATTTCTGGCGCAAGTGCAAGAGCGACGTGGATAAGAGCGCGCTTGCCGCGCGGGAGCAGGGATTAAACGAAAGCAAAGTCAAATCGCGGCTGTACGGCAAGGTGAAGTCAAGCATCAAGGGCGAGGAGTCGGACGAATTTTACTTAAAAGTAAAAGATATTCTGGATACCTACGGCGAGGTGTCCGACGCCATAGGTCGGCTCACCGACAGGGAATATTATACAACGCTATCCTACGAGGAGAGGCAGAAGTACACTTTAGAGCTTTCATCCAAATATCTTGCCGCGCTGGAAAAGTATAAGCGAGAAAAGGAAATTCAATTTTAAAGTTGTCATTCTATCGGCGGCAAATAATTGCGCTTGGCGGCGGGTTATGGTATAATAATAAGGTAATACGTTTAAGCAGAAAACTGCAAATTAAGGTACTGATGGAAATACTTAAAAATCTGAACAATGAACAGATAAAGCCCGTATGCGACACCGAAGGACCCGTCCTTGTGCTCGCAGGCGCGGGAAGCGGAAAGACGCGCGTTTTAACCTCGCGCATAGCTTACATACTCGAAAAGGGACTGTGCGCCCCTTCGGGAATACTTGCGATAACCTTTACCAACAAGGCGGCGGGCGAAATGCGCGAAAGATTGGAGGGTATGCTGGGCGACACTGCGCAGATGTGGATTTGCACAATACATTCGATGTGCGTAAAAATTCTACGTCAGTTTGCCGAAAGCGCAGGCGTAAAGCCCAACTTTTCGATCTATTCCGAAACCGAGCGCAACAACGTCATCAAAAAGACCTTTAAGGAGCTCGATTTCGACAACGAAGAACTGTTGAAGGACGCAAAAAACCATATCGGCAACGCAAAGACGCTTGGACTCTATCCCGACGAGTACGGCGCGCGCTTTGCCGACATTCCGCGAATGGACGACATTGTCTGCATCTACGAAAAGTACGACAATCATCTGCGTTCCAACAACGCGCTGGACTTCGACGATTTGCTGTTGCAGACGCTGCGCCTTCTCCGCCGCGACAGGGAAGCTCTGGACTATCTCTCCTCAAAATTCCGCTATATCCTCGTGGACGAATTTCAGGACACCAACTCTGTACAGTACAATATAATTAAGCTGCTTTCGTCAAAGCACCGCAACCTGTTTGCCGTCGGCGACGACGACCAGTCTATTTACGGCTGGAGAGGCGCGGAAATCGAAAATATTTTAAAGTTCGACAAGGACTTTCCCGACGCCAAGGTGTACAAGCTGGAGCGCAACTACCGTTCCACCAAGTCCATATTGAATCTTGCAAACGAAATAATAAAAAATAACGGCGCCCGCCACCCCAAAACGCTGTGGACCGACCAAGAGGAGGGCGAAAAGCCCGAGCTGTACGAAGCGGACGAGGAATCGGGCGAAGCGCTCTTCGCCGCGCGTAAAATTTCCGACGCGGTCAGCCGCGGGGGGAAGTATTCCGACTACGCGGTGTTAATGCGCATAAACGCGCTCACGCGCTCGTACGAACAGGAATTTACAAAATACGGCATACCTTATAAGGTGTTCGGCGGCTTTAAGTTCTTCGAACGTAAGGAAATTAAGGATATCCTTGCTTATTTGCGCCTAATATCCAACCCCTTCGACGACGAGGCTTTGACCCGAATTATCAACGTTCCCAAGCGCGGCATAGGCGGAAGGACGTTGGAAGTTATGGAAAACTATTCCGTGCAGTCGTCGCTCTCGCTGTACGACGCGTGCCTGGACGCGGAGTTTCTTCCGCTCACCGCCGGGGCGCGCTCGAAGATTGCGGACTTTTCGTCGCTTATTAAAAATTTCGTCGTTGCGTCCCAGAGCGAAAGCGTGGCGCAGCTGGTGCGCGACATCATTTCGCAGGCAGACCTGCGCGCCGCTTACGACGACGGAACCGACGACGGCGACGCTAAACTTGCAAACCTGGACGAATTTATCGCCTCGGTTGACGATTTTTGCCGCTTGAATCCCGAAGCGACGCTGGACGAATACTTAAATTCGGTTACGCTTGCGTCGGACACGGACGATATGGACGACGGAAACTACGTAACGCTTGCCACCATTCATTCGGTAAAGGGGCTGGAGTTCAACGGCGTGTTTATCTGCGGCTTAGAGGACGGTATTATGCCCTCTTCCCGTTCGGAAAAGGATCCTAAGAGCCTTGAAGAGGAGCGCAGGCTTATGTACGTCGCCATAACCCGCACCAGAAAAAATTTGTATTGAACCCGCTCTCAGTCGCGCTATCTATACGGCAGGCGCGATAGAACAATACCTTCGCGCTTTTTGGGCGAATTATCTTCGCTCGTAGGCAACTCTTCGCGCTCTCCTTACAATTACGGAAATTCTTACCAAAATTCCGGCTATTCTCAAGGCTATTCCTACGGCGGTTCGGGCAGTTATTCCTATGGGGGAAACAGCCGCTCGGGCTACGGCAGAACCGAAAGGACTTACGGCTACGAAGCGGGCTCGGCGGGACGTGGAAAGGGACTGTACTCCTCGGACGAGGGATACGAAAGCGACTTGCCGTTCTCCGTTTCGTCAAGCTACGGCTCGGAGCGCAAAAAGCCCGTTTCACAGGGCAAGCCTGCCGAGCATAAACAGCAGTTTACTCCCTTTTCGGGGTTCAATCAGAGTAAGCCCGCGGCGTCAAAGCATTATACGGTCGGAACAAAGGTCAAACATCCCAAGTTCGGCATTGGCACCGTAATTGCCGTAAAGAACGGCGGCGCGGTAATAAACGTAGCGTTTGACGGACAGGGTATAAAGGAGCTTTCGGCGTCGCTTGCGCCGCTTGAAATAATATGAGCAGAGTAAGAGAACTTATCGACCAACTCAATAAATGGGCGTACGAGTACTACGTTTTAGATAACCCTTCGGTTACAGACAGGGAGTACGACAGGCTTTACGACGAGCTTAGAGAGCTTGAAGAAGCCTCGGGCGAAGTCGAGTTCGACAGTCCGACAAGAAGGGTAGGCGGCGAGCCGATAAAGGGCTTTGAAAGGCACGAACATATCTCAAGGCTTTACAGCCTTGATAAGTCGGTTACGTACGACCAGCTTTCTTCGTTCATAACGCGCGTAGGCAAGGTCGCCGCAAACCCCGAGTTTACGGTGGAATACAAGTTTGACGGACTAACTATGTGCTTGACTTACGACGGCGGCAGGTTCGTACGCGCAACCACGCGCGGCAACGGCGTCGTCGGCGAGGACGTGACGGCGCAATGTCTTACGGTAAAGTCAATTCCTATGACGGTGCCCTTCAAGGGCTTAATGGAAGTGCAGGGCGAAGCTATTATCCGCCTGTCCGTATTGGAAGAATACAACAGGTGTGCAAAGGAAAAGCTGAAGAACGCGCGCAATGCGGCGGCGGGCGCAATCCGCAATCTCGATCCCAAAATCACCGCCGAACGCAGGATTGAAATTTTGTTCTATAACGTAAACTATATCGAGGGTAAAAATTTTTCCACTCAGGTTGAGATGTTCGCCTTTCTGCGCGAAAACGGCTTTAAGGTATATCCCTTCCTTGAACTGTGCCAAAGCGAGGAGCAGGTGATTGCCGCCGTTGAAAAGATTGAGCTGGAAAGAAAGCAGATAGACGTTTTGACAGACGGCGCCGTAATCAAGCTCAACAGCGTTGCGGAGCGAGAGTCCTTGGGCTATACCGATAAATTCCCGCGCTGGGCAATGGCGTTCAAATTCGAGGCTGAGGAGGCGGAAACTACCGTAAAAGAGGTCGTGTGGCAGGTCGGCAGAACGGGCAAGCTCACTCCGCTGGCGATTGTCGAACCCGTCGATTTGGGCGGAGCTACCGTAAGCAAGGCGACGCTGAATAACTTCGGCGATATTATAAGAAAGGATATCAAGGTGGGTAGCCGTGTGGCGATTCGCCGCTCAAACGAGGTCATTCCCGAAATTCTGGGCTGCATTGAGCACACGGGCAAGAGCGTAGATATCGTCAAGCCCGCAACCTGTCCGTATTGCGGTAGCGAAATAGTTGAAGTCGGCGCGAATATTTTCTGCCCCAACAGGTACTGCACGCCCAGAATAGTTGCAAAATTCCAGCACTTTGCGCAGAAGGAAGCAATGGATATAGACGGCTTTTCAGAAAAGACTGCAGAGCAGCTGAACAAAACTTTAGGCTTTACACGGTGTTCCCAGCTATACACGCTCACGCAAAGTCGGCTTTCGCAGCTGGAAGGATTCAAGGATAAAAAGATAGCCAACCTCCTCGCCGCGATTGAAAAGAGTAAGAGCGCGCCGCTTGAAAAGTTTATTCTTGCCCTCGGCATAGACGGCGTGGGAAAGGTTGCGGCAAAGGATTTGGCGCGCGCGTTCAAGAGCGTTGAGGCGCTTCGTGCGGCGACTAAAGAAAGTCTTGTCGAGCTTGAAAATATAGGCGAAGTCACGGCAGACGCCATAGTCGGCTGGTTCAGGGACGAGGAAAACGCGCAGGAGCTTGAGGCTCTGTTGTCCTTCGTCACCTTCGAGGAAGCGCAGAAGGCGGTCAAATCAGACCTGTTTGCAGGTCAATTCGTCGTCCTTACGGGCACGCTTTCAAACTTCAAGCGAAGCGAAGCGCAGAAAATTATCGAAGAGAACGGAGGCGAGTGTCAGTCGTCAGTGACTTCCAAAACCACGCTGGTGCTTGCCGGCGAGGCTGCGGGAAGCAAGCTGGACAAGGCCAAAAAGCTGGGCGTAAAGATAATCGACGAGGACGAATTTATGCGCCTTATCGGCAGAGTTTTATAAGATGTTTGCGTAAAAAATTTCTGCGGGTCAGACGAATAATTTCGTCTGCCCCGCAGAATTTATTATAGTTTTCGATAGGGATTTTTTAATTGATAGCCGCATATATGCGGCTATTTTAATATATTTTTTAAATTTCCCGCCTGTATTCAACCGAGGCGACGGTCGCAAAATATACGTCCCTTGCGCCGCGCTTTTTAAGTTGGGTAATAGCCGCCTCTGCAGTCGCGCCCGTCGTCAGTACGTCGTCAACCAGAATCAGGTTTTTGCCCTCGATAATACTTCTTTCTGCGCGAAAGCAACCCTTAAGGTTTTGTTCGCGCTCCGCCTTGGTAAGGCTCTTCTGTTCAGGCGTGTCCTTCAGCTTTGTAAGCGCGCCTTCCAGAACCGGCAAATTCAGTCTTTTTGCAAGCTCACGCGCCAGTAGCTCGGCTTGATTGTACCCGCGTTTTCTTTGCGCTTTTGCCGTCATAGGTATAAAGCAGACCGCGTCGGCGTCGTCAAACTGCCGGCATTCAGGCTCTAACAGGTCGGCAAAGTAGTCCTTTAAATAGCCGTTTCCGTTCTTGAACTTCAAAACCAACGCAACCGCGCCGTCCCTATAGACTAGCGCGGAAACCGCCCTTTTGAATGCGGGCGAATAGGCCTTACATTCAAAGCATACTCCTTTTACCTGCGTGCGCCTTCCGCATATAGGGCAGGTCAGCCCGTCGTTAAACTGCACGGTATTTGCGCAATTTTTGCACAGCCTTGTTCCGTTAAAAATTTCCGTTCCGCAGATATCGCAGGTAAAATCTTTTGGAAACACCGCGTCTGAAAGCTCTTTAAAAAATTCCTTAATCATTTAAAGATATCTTTTCAAGTCTTCCGCGCGGTCGCAATTTTCCCAGGGTAGACCCTCTTTTCCAAAGTGTCCGTACGCCGCCGTCTGCAAATATATGGGCGCGCGTAAGCCCAGCGTCCTTATTATAGAATAGGGGCGTAGGTCGAATTCCTTTACCACTATGTCCGCTATCTCTCCGTCTGTTAGTTTGCCCGTGCCGAAGGTGTCGATAAATACCGAAACGGGCTTACTTACGCCAATGGCATATGCGACCTGAAGTTCAACCTGCTCGCACAGCCCTGCGGCAACAAGGTTTTTGCAGATATACCTTGCCATATACGCCGCCGAACGGTCGACCTTTGTGGGGTCCTTGCCCGAAAAAGCTCCGCCGCCGTGCGCGCATCTGCCGCCGTAGGTGTCAACGATAATCTTCCTGCCCGTAAGTCCGCTGTCGCCCTCGGGTCCGCCAATTTCAAATCTGCCCGTAGGGTTAATAAAGTATTTCGTGTTCTCGTCCAGAAGGTTCGAAGGCAGAATCTTTGAAATGACGTGCTCTTTTATATCCGCTTTAAGCTCTTCTTGCGTAACCTTTTCGTCGTGCTGTGCAGAAACCACAACAGCCTCTATTCTTACGGGCTTGTCTCCTTCGTACTCAACCGTAACCTGCGTCTTTCCGTCGGGACGGAGGTAGGGCAAAAGTCCGCTCTTTCTCACTTCGGTAAGCCGCTTTGCAAGCCTGTGCGAAAGCGAAAGGGTAAGGGGCATAAGCTCCTCTGTCTCGCCGCAGGCGTAGCCGAACATCATTCCCTGGTCGCCCGCGCCTATTTCGTCCTCTGAAGAAGTCGCGCCGCCGCGCGCTTCCAGCGAAGAGTTAACGCCCTGGGCAATGTCGGGGCTCTGCTCGTGAATGGCAACGGTAATATTGCACTTGTCGTACGAAAACGAGCCGAAGTCGTATCCGATAGCCTTTATGGTGTCCCGCGCAATCTTTTCGTAATCGATCTTCGCCGTCGTGGTAACTTCGCCCATAATCAGCAGCCTGTCGTAAGCGGCGCAGCACTCAATCGCACAGCGCGCGCGGTCGTCCTGTCTGTAAATTTCGTCTAAAACAGCGTCCGAAACGTTGTCGCACAGCTTATCGGGGTGACCTTCGGTCACGCTCTCGCTAGTAAAAAATTTTCTCATAAATAATTCTCCTTGCGTATATTCGTCCCGCTTGATATAAAAAATTCCCGCTCGTACCGAGCGGGTTTAAAGTGCGCGATTATGTCCCATCGGTACGGCGTTAGCACCTTGCATTGCAGGTTGCTGTGTGGTCAACGGGCCGTTCCCTCGCACACTCTTGATGCGTTTGAGTATATTATACATAAGGCGTTGACCTTTGTCAAATAAAATGTTTGCATTTATCCGCCTTTTATTCTATAATTGAAGTATGAACTGTACAATCTGCCCCGTGAGCTGCGGCGCCGACAGGGAGAATTCCAACGG
>JBJEUZ010000134.1:0-2184 GCA_051884095.1 Candidatus Coproplasma sp. | reverse complement strand
GGACAGATACGTTATGGAGTGCCTTGACGTGCTTGACGAAAGTTTTGCACATCTGTACGGCACAAGCCCTTTGAACGAAAAGCAGAAGCGCAGAGAGATGAACACTATCTATCAGGTGCTGGTTCCCGAATTTGCCGCGGTTGTTTTAAAGGACGACCACGTGGTTGCGTACGGCTTCGTAATGCCGTCTATGCTTAAGGTCTTACAAAAGGCAAGGGGAAGCATTCTACCCTTCGGACTAATACCCTATATCAGGGCAATGAGCAAAATAGAGGTCGCCGATATGATGAGTATAGGGGTAAAGCACGACAATGCCAATCAGGGCACGGTAGCGCTCATTATTCACCATATCCTTAGCGGACTTGTCGAAAGGGGAGTAAAGTATCTTGAAACCGGACCCGAGCTTGAAACCAACCTAAACGTTCAGAATCTCTGGAAGAATTTCGACCGCCAACTTGTAAAGCGCCGCCGTTGCTGGGGACTTAAAGTGGAATAAGCCGCCCTTGTTGCGCTCGGCAATATTACGAATAATTTTCCGCCTGTTGAAGATACTTAAAACAGGCGGAATTTTTACGTTTAATCAATTTAAGACCGGGTTGCGCGTACATATATGCATACTCAACAGACCCTGCGCGGTCACACGATTTATTTCAATAACAACCCTAAAATTATCTCCACAGGTACGATAGCGGGACCCAAGGAATGTTCCGGCGTGGTGGGCTCGGTTGTGGACAGGGCGCTTGCCGACGATATGTTCGGCGAAAGCACGTTTGAAAAGGCTGAGTGCAAAATGCTGTCGTTTGCGATAGATACGGCGATTTCTAACGCCAACTTAAAGCGCGAGCAGATAGACGTACTGTTTTCCGGCGACCTGTTGAATCAGATAATTTCCGCAAGTTTTGCCGCGCGCGATTTCGATATACCCTATCTGGGCGTATACAGCGCGTGTTCTACTATGAGCGAGAGCATTATGCTAGCCGCGTCAATGGTCAACGCTGGCTACGTAAACACTGCGGTTGCCGCCACGGGCAGCCACTTTGCTTCGGCTGAAAGGCAATACCGTTACCCTCTGGAGCAGGGCACAACCCGCCCTCCGCAGTCGCAGTGGACGGTTACGGGCGCGGGCGGTTGCGTAATTTCCTCCGCGGGTCAAGGCGTAAAAATCGTAAACGCCACAATGGGCAAGGTTGTGGACTACGGAGTGACCGACGTAAACAATATGGGCGCGGCTATGGCGCCCGCCTGCGCGGAAACTCTCATTCAGCACTTCCGCGATACCGACACTCTGCCCGAAGATTACGACCTTATTCTGTCGGGCGACCTGGGCGCGCTGGGCAGCAGAATTTTAAAGGACTTAACCTGGGAAAAGGGCTACGATATCTCGGCAAATCACGTGGACTGCGGCGAGATTATATATAAGGTGATAGAGGACGAATTTCAGGGCGGAAGCGGCGCGGGCTGCAGCGCGGTGGTATTCAATTCCTACGTATATCAGAAGATGAGGTCAAAGCTGTATAAGCGCGTTCTTTTTGCAGCTACGGGCGCGCTTCTATCCACGGTATCGTCGGGTCAGGGCGAATCTATTCCCTGCATAAGCCACGCCGTGCAGTTGGAGGTGTAACTTTGGGCGAAGAAGTGCTTGAAATAGTTCTTATGTTCGTAAAGGCGTTTATTGTGGGCGGCACAATATGCCTTATCGCGCAGATAATCATAAATTTTACGGATATCACCGCAGGCAAAATCCTGGTTTACTTTATGCTCGCGGGCGTAGTGCTCACGGCGATAGGTCTGTATCAGCCGTTGGTGGATTTTGCGGGCGCGGGCGCAACCGTGCCCATAAGCGGGTTCGGATATCTTCTGGCAAACGGAGCGATAAGGGGAGCGGAGCGCGGCTTTTTCTATGCCGTAACGGGCTCGCTCGCCGCCGCCAGCGCGGGCGTGTCCGCTGCGGTCGTATTCTCGTTTTTAATGGCGCTGATATTCAACGCTCACACCAAACCCAATTAAAATAAGTTGCCGCCGCGCGGACGAATTTTTCGTCCGCGCGGCTTAACTTTTGCCCTTCCGTCATAATATATCTTATGAAAAGGCGCAAAAAACTCACAAAATTCAAGGTGATAGTAATAATCGTCTGCCTGATTATTCTGGGCGGCGCAATAATACTTATGCGCAACGTCACCCGCG
>JBJEUZ010000133.1:0-2194 GCA_051884095.1 Candidatus Coproplasma sp. | reverse complement strand
CTATAAACAGCAGATTTCGGCAGTCTTACAGCCTATTAAAGAAAAGGAATTTACAAAAACAATACTTGAATGCGCTGCTTTGATTGCATATAAACAACCCGTTACAAAGGGCGAGCTTGAAGAGATTCGTCAGGTCAGCTGCGACTATGCAATACATACCCTGCTTGAGCTTCAAATGATTGTTCCATGCGGGCGTAAGGACGCAGTTGGTAAACCCATTCTATACGCCACAACAGATAATTTCTTGAAGCGTTTTAAACTGAATTCCATTGACGAGCTTCCCGACTACGACGAGCTTATGGCGCAGATTGCTCAAATTAACAGTTCGATCCTTGACGAAGAGGATGGAAATTACCTATATCGTAAAGACGAATATAACGCGGAAAACGACCCTGAACTTAATAAAGCCGATACCGAACAGTCTGAAGCTGAAACAACGCAACCGAAGGTGACGGAGGACGGTTACGAACTGCCCGAACACCTTGCAGGCGAAGAAGAAGATTTGATTGAAATTAAATAAAAATATTGTTTTAAAAGTCCGACTTAACTTAAGTCGGACTTTTAATATTTTTGCATAAATTCAACCGCTTTACCGATAATAATAGCGTGAGTAACGCATTGGTCATAATTTCCGCAATCTTCTTTTTTATTACATTATTTCCCGTACATATACACAATTACGTATATGTGAATACTGGCGAACGTTACGTCTCCGTCAACGTCAGCGCGTATAGGTATTTTAGAATTTTTAACGCGAATTCTATAAAGAACTCGGTAGATAAAATGCAGGTAAACGGCTAGGATAAAAATATTAATCTTGGTTTCGTTAAGAGTAAATCGCTTAAAATTTTCAACAACCTTTGCATTTTAAAAGTAATTCAACTTGGAGATTACGGTTTAATGAACGAGAGCTCTGTATACGCTTCTCTGGCGCAACGTACGCTAACCGAAGCGGCATACTCTTTCATACAGTCAAACGGCGGTAGAACAAAACTTAAAAATTATACAATACTCAACCGAGAACACGGCAACGTTTTGTATTATGCTAAAATTGTAGGCGTTATAAATCTTGTCGTTATTGCCAAAATTATTTTTATGCTGATTAAGGAGAAAATTTATGAATAAACTTAAAAACAGACAGAAAACGACGGAGGTGGATAAACCGAATCTAGCTATTGATAAGGTTGCGGACGCCAACACGGTTATCGGCGAACCTATAATTACCGTAAGCGGTTCACAAGTAATACCTTTGTCGTCGGTGACGGTCGTCAATCTTGGCGGCAGCGGTGAATACGGCGACGTAAAGACTTTTAGGGAAGCAGACGGATTTAAACTTGCAGGCGGAAACGGCACGGTAATCACGGTTAAACCAAAGGGTTTTCTGGTCGACGACGGAAAAGGTTGCAGGCTATTGAAGATGGAGGATGGTCCGATAGATACGATAATTGAAAAGACAGGGGAGTTTATCAATAACATTACAGATAATGCGTAAAAAATACGTCTTTGCAACAGCTGCTTTGTTGTTTGCATTAATAATTATATTTCCTATTTCAAAATATTCAGCGTTTGCCGACGGTCGCGCGGAATGCGTTATGGAGCTGTATACTGACAGCTTGCTTCACGAAAAGAACTCCGACGCACGCATGCCCATGGCAAGCACGACCAAGATTATGACAGCTTTGATTGTCATAGAAGATTGTGAACTTGACGAGGTTATAACCGTACCCGACCAAGCGGTGGGAACAGAGGGGTCAAGCATTTATCTCAAGCACGACGAAGAAATATCAATCAAGGACCTGCTTTACGGGTTAATGCTCCGATCCGGAAACGACAGTGCCGCTGCGCTGGCGATTCATCATAGCGGAAGCATAGAAGCATTTGCTGAAAACATGAACAGACGCGCCAAAGAAATAGGGGCTTTAAACACTAATTATACCAACCCGAGCGGACTTCCTGACGATAATCATTACACGACTGCTTACGATTTATGTCTGATTGCCTGCACGGCAATGAAAAATCCTGTATTTCAAGAGATTGTCGGTACAAAAAATTATAACGGAGAATTCCGCAGTTTTCTTAATAAAAACAAGATTTTGAACACTTTGGACGGAGCAAACGGCGTTAAGACGGGTTACACGGTCAAAGCAGGACGATGCCTTGTTTCCTCGGCGCAGAGAGACGGAATGGACGTAGT
>JBJEUZ010000132.1:0-9699 GCA_051884095.1 Candidatus Coproplasma sp. | reverse complement strand
TCTAAGTGTTGCACTTAGTTTGACAATTCACCATTTGACAGATTTTAATTTTTACTGCTATTTTGACAGATTAAAAATTTTACAGCTTTTCGGCAATCTTTGTAAGGAACTCGCGCGAGGTCAAAGCCACGGGGGTTACGCCCTCTCTATTAAACAGCGACACAAGGTCGCCCGTCATATATCCGGCTTCAATCGTGTCGAGCGTTGCCTTTTCAAGCCTTGCGGCAAACTCGCAAAGAGCCGCGTTTCCGTCCAGCTGACCGCGCTTGTTCAAAGCGCCCGTCCACGCCCAGATTGTAGCTACGGGATTGGTAGAAGTTTCCTCGCCCTTGAGGTGTCTGTAGTAATGGCGGGTCACCGTGCCGTGCGCCGCCTCGTACTCGTATTTACCGTCGGGAGATACCAGCACAGAGCTCATCATTCCTAAAGAACCGTACGCGGTTGCCACCATATCGCTCATGACGTCGCCGTCGTAGTTTTTGCACGCCCACAGCACGCCGCCTTCCGAGCGCATTATGCGCGCCACGACGTCGTCGATAAGCGTGTACATATAGTATATTCCCGCCTGCTCAAACTTTGCCTTATATTCGTTTTCGTAAATTTCTGCAAAGATATCCTTAAAGCGGTGGTCGTAGGTCTTGGAAATGGTGTCCTTCGCGCCCAGCCATACGGGTATTTTATTGTCGTAGGCGTAGTTGAAGCAGCTGCGCGCAAAGTCGCCTATCGACTTATCCAGGTTGTGCACTCCCTGCACTATGCCGTCGGTCTTGAACTCGTGAACGAGCTTGCGCCTTACCTCGTTGCCGTTCTTGTCACAGACGACGATATACGCGCTTTCGCCGGCGTTCACCCTGTCCTCTACCGCGTTATATATATCGCCGTAGGCGTGTCTGCCCAAAACTATGGGCTTGGTCCAGCCGGGAACGTAGGGGGTTATGCCCTTTACAAGTATGGGAGCGCGGAACACGGTGCCGTCAAGTATGCGGCGAATGGTGCCGTTGGGGCTCTTCCACATTTCCTTTAAGTTGTATTCCTCCACCCTCTGCGCGTTGGGCGTAATGGTTGCGCACTTTACGGCTACGCCGTATTTTTTTGTAGCCTGCGCGCTCTCCACCGTAACCTTATCGTCGGTTTTGTCGCGTTCGGGCAGTCCCAGATCGTAATATTCAGTCTTTAAATCGACGTAGGGCAGAATTAGAATTTCCTTTATCCATTTCCACAACACCCTGGTCATCTCGTCGCCGTCCATCTCGACGATGGGCGTCTGCATTGCTATTTTGCTCATTTCAGCCTCCGTATATATTTGCAGTTGCGTTTAATCCATTTTACACTACAATCACTTAATCTTGCAAGCGTTTGAAGGTAAGTTATTGATTATACCCGTGTTAATTATAAGTTTTGATCTGTCGGTTTCCGCGTCGCTGATCGCCTGGGATATCACCTTTTCAAGCACGCCGTAAAAGGACGAAAATCCCGAGGACAACAGATAGTACGAAAGCGAACCGGGCACGGTGTTTACCTCTGAAAGGTAGGTCTTATCTTTGCTGATTATGTAGTCGAACCGCACTATTCCGCGCATATTCAGCGCCGAATATACATGAGCCGTCTGCGCCTTTATATTTTCCGACTGCTCGCGCGGAAGGTCTGCGGGGAAGGCGCGCCTGCCCGAACCCGAATATTTGTCGTCGTAGCTTAAAAGTTCGCCGTCCGAAAACGCCTCCTCGCACTCCGAAACTTCAACCTTCCCCCCCGCCATATATGCGGCGCAATTAATTTCCCGACGGTCGGAAAGATAGGGCTCGACTATTACGCCGTCGTCGAGAGCAAAAGCCGCTTGAAGCGCGGACAAAAGCTCGGTCTGGTCGTCGACCTTGACTACGCCTATGCTGGAGCCCAGCTTACAGGGCTTAACTATGGCGGGGAAAGACGCAACTTTTTCGGTTGCCCCAGCAATATCCCTTAAATAGACGTACGGCGCGCAGGTTACGCCCAGACCCTTAAGGACTATTTTAGTCAGATATTTATCCATAAATACAGCGCTTTCGGCAACGCCTGCCGAGGCGCAGGGAATATTGCGCATTGCAAACAGACCGCTTAAGCCGCCGCCTTCGCCCGCGCCGCCGTGACAGCAGTTGAGTGCGCATCCTACGCTTACCCTGCGCTTGATTTTGCCGCGCTTGCTGAAAATTATCGCGCCGCCGTTGCATATTTCCGCTTCGGGAGCGTCCGGTTCGCCGCAGGTAAAGGACTTTATATCCGCAAGACTGTCGGCCGCATAAAATTGCCCGCTCTGCGAGATATACACGGGCAGAACGCTTTTGCCGTTCTTTTTTAAGACGTTGCAAGCCATAGTGCCCGTAATTATTGAAATTTCGTTTTCGTTTGAAATGCCGCCGAACGCAACCAGAACATCGCAATTATCCATAAAAAAACACCTCCGCCAAAAATTTTCAGCTTAGGTGTTTCATTGGTTTTTTTATTAACGATTTATAAAACGCCAGGCAATATGCCCGTGTTAATTATACAAATCGGGCAGGTCGTTTAAAAACAGCACCGCGTCGCCCTTGCAGATAATTTCCTTTATTTTTTCTTCTGCGGCTATGAGCGAAGGCGTAGAAATAATTTTCGAAGGATCGCCGCCGGCGCCTATATAGCCCTCTTTCACGTAGCCGACGAGCGTGTCGCCCACTAAAATTATATAGTCTAGCCCGACCAGCCGCGCGCCCAGCGCGCTGTTTTCCTCCGCGTCCAGAACGCCGAGCTCCACAAGACCGGGGGTAACTACTATTTTGCGGCCTTCGAAAGATTTTAATACCTCTACTGCCGCCGCCGCGCCCTTTACGTTGGAGTTGTAGCCGTCGTCAAGTATATGCACGCCGTTGCTTTCGATGAGCTGCAAACGGTGTTCCACAAAGTCCAGCGCCGAAACGACGTCGACTATCTGTTCGCCTGTTACGCCCAGCTTTGCCGCGCACGCGGCGCAAAGCCCGATATTTTCGGCAGAGTGCGCGCCTAAAAGTTTAGTTTTTACTCTACTTTCCTCGCCGTTCAGACACAGAGTAAATTCCGTGCCCCTGCAGGTTGCAACTATATCCTTTACGCAGTCGCCGTAAATCTTTTCGCATTCGAAGTCCCTGAACATATCGAAGCAGTCCGGCGCGATAAACGCGCAGTTTTTGGTGGCGATAAGGATTTCGCCCTTTGCCTTTACTATATTTTCAAACGTTGAAAAACTTTCGAGATGCTGCGGGCAGATACCCGTAATTACAGAATAGTCCGGCGGACAGATTGCGCACAACTCCGCAATGTCGCCCACGTGGCGCGCGCCCATTTCGACTATCAGTATATCGTACTCCGACAGGTCGTTATTGTTGATTGTCATCGAAACGCCCAGCGGAGTATTGTGCGAACGGGGCGTGGAGAGCACGCGGTATTTTTGCGAGAGCATTTCGGTAAGAATGCGCTTTGCGCTGGTCTTGCCGTAGCTGCCCGTAATACCTATTATCTTTATATCCGACAGAGCCAGCTTTGCCTTTGCCTTTTTAATATACGATTTGTTTACGGGCGTTTCGTACAGCCTGGTCAAAAGATTGGCAAGGCAGACCAGGGGCAGCAAAAGCACGGGCAGAACGCTTAACGGAACGTACCTTAAGACCGTGAACACGGAGTTGCCCCAACAATAGTCGGCAAAGTTCAAAAGGGTAATTATTATATACGCCGCGATTGCGCACACCAGCCATACCGCCGCCATAAGCCTTTTAAAGCGGGGCGTGAGCGTTGCCGGACTGCGCAGAGTGAGTCTGCTGTCGGCGACTATGTAGGTCACGTAAAAGATTACGTAGGCTGCAAGTCCTATGACCGCCGCCCATTCGCCAAGGAAAGAAAAGCAGAGCGAAATGACCGCCGCGCACAGCGCGCAGCACAGCGCGAGAAGGCAATGCCTTTCAAAGGTTAAATTGTTCTTTCTCTTAGCCCACCGCATAAGTTTTTTGCCCGAATACCCGCACGATTGCAGTATTCCGAGGGGTTTTGCGGAAGTTAAAAGCATTGCCACGGCGAATACCACGGCGATAACCACGCATTCGGCGGTCTTTGCAGGCGATACGAAAATACCCATCTATTACTCCGTCAGGAAAGCAAGGCTTATGCGGTTGAAGAGCTCGGCATTTTCGCAAAAACAGAAATGCCCGCCCGTAATAACTTCAAGCCTGCTGTCCTTTATTAATGTATTGAATACTTTTCCCTCCTCGTCCTTGGGCGTAACGGTATCGTTTTCGCCGTAGATTAAGAGTGTTTTATTTTTTATCGAGCTTGCGCAGTCGCGCAAGTCCTCGTTTACTATCTTTTTATAGCTCTCGCGCATAAGCGGGCTGAGAGAGCGGTATTCCTCGCTGCCGAAGCGCCTTTCGGCAAACTTCGGAAAGAGCTTTTTGACCCTTCTGTACTGCTTTACCTGCCGCATATATGCGGGCGAACGCGGTTTAACCAGCCCCGCGCCGCCGGTTATTATCAGCCTGTCGGCAAAATTGTGCGAGGAAAGCGCCTTAAATGCCACCCTTGCGCCGAATGAATGGGCTATAATATGGGGGCAATCGAGTTTTTGCGCCCTTACGAAGTTTATAAGCCATTCCGCGTAATCGCCCACCGACCATGCCGATTCTATCGGTGCGGATGAGCCGAACGCTGGAAAATCGGGCGCAACCGCCTTAAAGCCGAAGGACGAAAAAAATTCGGACTGATAATAAAAGCTCTCTTTTTTTGAGAGATACCCGTGCAGAAAGAGTATCTCCTTGCCCTTGCCCTTGGTTAAAACGCTGACGAATTTACCGTTTAATAAAATATTTTTTACCCTTTACAAGTCCCTGCGCATTACCAGACAGTCCTCGCCGTCCGAATAATAACGCGCACGCGCGTACGAGCCGCAAAAGCCGAGCTTTAAGTACATAGCCATTGCCGCGCAGTTGGAAACGCGCACTTCCAGAAACATCTTTTCCGCGCCCCTGTTTTTTGCCGCGGCAAGGAGAGTTTTAAGTATTTCCGCGCCCGTGCAGCAACGGCGATAGGGTTCGGAAATAAATATATTTTCAAGGTCGCAGTTGTCGGCGACAACAGTTATTCCGCCAAAGCCGATAATCTCGCCGTCCTCTTCGGCAACCACGCCGTAAAACGCGGGGTTTTCAAAGCAGGAAGCAAAAGTACGGTAGCTCCACCTGTCGGTCTTAAAGCACTCCTCCTCCAGCCGCGATACGGGCAGGATATCTTCGAAACGCCATTCGCGCACGATCATTTGCGTCCCTCCTCCGCCTGCGATTTGCGCACGTACAGGGCGGATATATCGTCGGAAACGTCGCCTTCCAGCGCCTTCACGGCGCCGTACAGACAGTCGCCCGCGTCCAGCCTTGTATAGTTCGGCAAATCTAAAGATTCAAAGCCGTAAAACGGCAGACCGTACCCTTGCGCGTCCTCGCGCGAAAGATAGCAGGGCGGCATAAATACGCTCCTGTCGGCGTTATAGCCGCAACAGTATAAATAGCCGTGCGCCGCGTCGATAATCGTAAGAAATTTTTCCCTGCAATTTACATTATACGCAATCAGATCGAACGAAGTTACGCCCAGCGTCTTTTTACCTGTGGCGAGGGCAAAGCCCTTAACGGCGGAAACGCCTATTCTTATTCCCGTAAACGACCCGGGACCGGTTACAGCCGCAAAGAAATCGCATTGGGCAGGGATAAGGTCAGCCTCATTAAAAGCCGCATCCACGGCGTCCATAAGCCTGACCGAATGGTTCAAGGCGCAGTCGGGTTCAAAAATTTTTATAATTTTGTCGCCCTTGACCGCAATTACCGTAAGATGACGGGAGGACGTGTCGACGGCAAGAAAATTACTCATAGATTATCTCCCTGTCGCCGTCGGAAATTTTATTTATTCTTATCCTTTTGCAGTTTTGCGGCAGAACCTCGACAATGTTCTGCGACCATTCTATTAGGCATACGCCGTCGCCGTAGAAATAGTCGCAAAGCCCCAGCGCCTCTGCCTGAGCTCCGCACGTCAAACGGTAACAGTCGTAATGATACATCTTGCCCGAATAGTCGTTCATATAGGCGTATGTGGGGCTGGTTACCTCTTCGTCTATGCCAAGGCCTATAGCCACGCCCTTGGCGAACACAGTCTTTCCCGCGCCCATATCGCCCTCCAGAAGGACGACGTCGCCGCGCTTTAAGGTGCGCGCATATTCAGTTGCAAACGCCTTTGTCTGTTCGGCGCTGTGCGATACGTAAACTGCCATACGGATATTATATATTAGCTAGGCAAAATTTGCAAGAATTTACGCTGATTTTTTATTTTACGCCTGAACGGGCGCAACTTTTTTTAATTAATTTGCGGCGCGGACGAAGCTCCGTCCGCGCCGCAATTTTAAAGCGCATAAATTAATGCGTCAAAAAATACCTTAAAAGCGCGCCGCCAACCAACAGCAACACTACAGCCACGCATACAACTATGGTTATTACGTTGCGCTTTTTTGCAACGGCTTCGTCCACTTCAACCTTTGGCGCAAGTTTGGTATTGAGGCGATTGATTACCCTTGATATGTGCTTATATACGGGCAGGACGACCAGAGTGGCTATTAAACACCGCATAACGTTGAAGGGCAGAACCGAACACCAGAGGTAGAAGGTGTAGAAGTTTTCCCTGGTTACCTCGCCGAAAATCGCAGACATGCCGCCAAGCAGCACGTCCCAACTGCCATGGAACATCATCTCGACGTAGAAGGGAACCAAGATGAGCCAGTTTGCAAGTATTCCCACAGCCGTCGAACAGAACGAACCTACCGCAAGCCCGACGAGCGCGCCCTTAAAGGTGCGGTGGTTTTTATAGATGAGCCCCGCCGGCACGACGAACGCACAGCCCATAATTATATCTGCAAGGTCGCCCACGAACATTGTGCTCGTTCCCGTAAAAATCAGCTCTAAAAGAATTTTGACGACTACTATTATCGCGCCCGAAAGCGGTCCGAGCGCAAAAGTGCCGATTAGCGCGGGAATATCTGAAAAGTTTAATTCCAGCCAGCTGGGAAAAATCGCCGAGATGGGGAATTTGAGTACGTACAGAATTGTTGAAATTGCCGACAACACGGCAATCACCGCAATTCGGGTAGAGCTGAAATACCTTGCTCCGCCCTTTGAAGCAGTTGTTTGATTCATAAAAAGAACTCCTTATAAAATTATTTTTAAAGTAGTTCTTTGAAACAAACCGCCCCGAAAAGATTGCTTTTCGGGGCGGTATTATTTTTAAGATTATGCGGAAAAACCGACTATTCTTCTTTTACCATCCGGACTATACCGTCGGTTTCGGAATTTCACCGAATCGGGAAGCTGACCAAGCGAAAAATTTTCGCGCTTGCGCTTCTTCGCAGACTTTACTGCCGGTGGGGAATTACACCCCGCCCCAAAGAATACTTTAAATTGTAAGATAATTATATTATGTAAAAATCGCGCTGTCAAGCGATTTATTTATATTTTAACACGGCGTTTCAACAAGTCGACCGTATATCCGCGTCAAACGTATTAATTATAGATAAACAGCACGCCCAGCGTGTTCCTGCCGCAGTGGCTGGTAACTATCGAGCCCGCAACCGTTTCGATTACCTCGTCGAAGTCGAACAGCTCTTTAACCATCTTCTTTGCCGTATCCACAAGCTCCTTATCCGCGGTGGAGTGGGTTATGAAGCATCTGGTTCTGTCGTATGAAGGATATTCTTCGCGCAGCTCGGTTATGTAATTTTTAATGCACCTCTCTATCGTGCCCATATATTTCTTTTTGGCTACGAGTTGTCCTTCCCTGTCCTCGATAATCATAGGGTGAAGTTTCAGCACCTTTGCGCCCAGCATTGACGCAAGCGAACATCTTCCGCCCTTGTGCAGATAGTCTAAGCTGTCGGGAACGAACGAGGTGTTTACGAACGGTATAGTCTCCTGTATGCGCTTGACCACCGTATTGGCGTCCATACCCTGCTTTACCAGATCGCAAGCCTTTAAGACCAGCAGTCCCTGACCGGTAGAAAGGGCTTTACTGTCGATAACGTATACCTTTCCGCCAAAACTTTGCGAAGCTATGCACGCCGCCGAGTGGGAAGACGAGGCCTTTGCAGAAATATTGAAATGTATGAGCGCGTCGTAGCCCTTCAATTCTTCGGCAAAGAACTCCGCGTATTCCTCTGCAGAGCCTGCCGCGGTTTTGGGCAGAGTGTTGGTGTTTGCAACAAATTCGAATATGTCCTGAGGGCTTATACCATTGCCGTCCTTAAAGCTCTTTTCGCCCAAAATCACCGTAAGATTAAATATACCGATTTTGTTTTCTTCAATGAGCTCGGGGCTTAAATCGCAGGTAGAATCCGAAGTTATCTTAATTTTCATTTTATGTTACCTCTTTTTTTATGATATCACACGCGCACAGAAATTTCAACAATTATTTTTAAAAGCAGCTGAAAATAAGTTAAAAATTACGTGAAAACTGTGCTTAAAACCAAAATGCAACCTGAAGTTGCGCGAATTTGCCAAATTTGCACGCTTAAGTTGGTTGTTATTTTAATCGGGTTGCGATATAATGAAACTATAAAAGATACGCAAAATTCGCCGCGGCTTTGAGCACGCCGAAAAAATTTTGCTACACGACGCGGAAATTAAAAAACAGAATAAAATTTGCGCCTGAATTAAGGCGCGTTTAAACAGGAGAGAATAAATATTATGTCGTTTGCGGAAAATTTACAGTTTTTAAGAAAACGCAATAAGATTACTCAGGAAGAACTTGCCGACTATCTGCAGGTTTCGCGGCAATCTGTATCCAAATGGGAGACGGGCGAAGCCTATCCCGAAACCGAAAAGCTGATTATGCTGTGCGACAAGTTCGGAGTTTCTTTGGACGAGTTGTTGCGCGGAGACGTCACCATTCAATCTGACGAAGCCGCAGACAAGGAAAATAAGGGCGAAGAAGTTGCCGCGACAGACCCTTTATCAAACGGCGAAAATGAAAATTGCCATAACTGCGCGCACGAAAAGGGTGCGCGCAAAAAGACCAAGAGCGAGATTCTGGGCGAATCGTTCGGAGGATTTATAATGCTTTCGTGCGTGATTGCCTACCTTTGTATGGGCTTTGCGGCGAATTTGTGGCACCCCGGCTGGCTGGTTTTCCCGGGCGGCATTACGCTGTGCACGTTTTTGGGCAGCTTTTTTGCCAACGACGGCGGGCACGACGAGGACGATGACGAGGACTATAACCCCAACTTTAAAGAGCGCATGTTCGGCGGGCTTGCCGCTGCAAGTATGATGCTTGCGGTTCTCGTATTCCTTTGCCTTGGATTTTTATGCAACCTTTGGCACCCCGGCTGGGTCAGCTTTATTGCAGGCGGCGCACTTTCAAGCCTGTTTGGCGGGCTTGCGCACTACTTCTCAAACAAAGACGTTAAATAAAATATTTCAGTTTATACAATTTGACTAAAGCCCGCGTCCGAACAGAGGACGCGGGCTTATTTTTATGCAATAATAATTATCTTATAAGCTGTTTTATCCAGCTCTTTTCCTTTGCCGATATCTTGCCGTCGACGGCGCATATCAAAAGACATACCAGAATTATATCGTCCTTAAGCTCCTGCGAAAGCTGACCAATGAGGTCGACGAAATTATCCAGATAATTTTTAAACTT
>JBJEUZ010000131.1:0-2222 GCA_051884095.1 Candidatus Coproplasma sp. | reverse complement strand
TCCCATCAACTATTGGATGGACCCCAGACAGGCTTACGAGCTTGCAGCTGAAATCGCACGCGGCTCGATGAAGGGCAGAACCATGTACGTTATACCCTATTCGATGGGCGTTGTCGGCTCTTCCTTCGCTAAATACGGAATCGAAGTAACCGACTCTATCTACGTCGTACTCAACATGGTAATTATGACCAGAGTCGGCAAAAACGTTTTGGACGCAATCGGCAAGGACGGCGACTTTATTAAGGGCTTCCACGCAAAGTGCGACGTAAACGCAGACAACAGATACATTATGCACTTCCCCGAGGACAACACCATCATTTCGGTCAACTCCGCTTACGGCGGCAACGTTCTTCTGGGCAAGAAGTGCTTTGCGCTCCGCATTGCTTCCTACCTTGGCAAGAACGAGGGCTGGATGGCAGAACATATGCTTATTCTGGGCGTTACTTTCCCCGACGGAAGCAAAAAATACGTTGCGGCGGCATTCCCTTCCGCTTGCGGCAAGACCAACCTTGCAATGCTCATTCCCCCCAAGCACTATCTTGAAAAGGGCTATAAAATAGAGTGCGTGGGCGACGATATCGCATGGATAAGAGTGGGCGAGGACGGCAGACTTTGGGCTGTCAACCCCGAAAACGGTTTCTTCGGCGTTGCGCCCGGAACCAACGAACATTCCAACCCCAACGCTCTGGCTGCAACCAAGCGCGGCACAATCTTCACCAACGTTGCGCTCAACACCGACGATATGACCGTTTGGTGGGAAGGTCTCAACAAGGATTTGCCCGAGCACTGCATCGACTGGACCGGCAAACCCTGGAACCCCGCTAAGTTCGACAAGAAGGATAAGTCGACCTGCGCGGCTCATCCCAACTCGCGTTTCACCGCGCCCGCACGCAACTGTCCCTGCGTTTCGCCTGAATTCGATTCCAAGGACGGCGTGCCCCTATCGGCTATCATCTTCGGCGGCAGAAGAGCTTCCACCACTCCCCTCGTTTACCAGTCTAGAGATTGGAACCACGGCGTATTCGTAGGCTCCGCAATGTCCTCCGAGACGACCGCGGCTGCAACCGGCGCCGTAGGCGTGCTCCGTCACGACCCCATGGCTATGAAGCCATTCGCGGGATATCATATGGGCGACTACTTCCAGCACTGGATTGATATGGGCAAGGTAGTTAAGAATCCTCCCAAGATTTTCAACGTAAACTGGTTCCGTCAGGACGAAAACGGCAACTTTATGTGGCCCGGCTTCGGCGACAATATGCGCGTGCTCGAATGGATTCTGAAGCGCTGCGAGGGAACCGTGGACGCGGACGAAACCGCTATCGGCTACGTTCCCAAGGCTGAAGATATCGACCTTACCGACCTCGACTACGAAATCGCGCCCGGCAAGAAGTTCACGGTTGACGACCTCAAGGAAATTCTGAAGGTTGACAAGCAGAAGTGGGCTAAGGAAGCTGAAGAAATCGAAGGCTACTACACCGGCACGATCAAGACGCGTATTCCCACCGAGCTCACCGAATGTCTTGAAACCCTGAAAAAGAATTGCAAGTAATTATTTCGCGAAAAAAGCTCGCCTTGTGGCAGCTTCGTTTTTCCGCGATTTGGGAGGCTCCGCCTCCCTTGCCGCGACCGCTGAACGTTTTGCTTGCACCGTAAATAATTAAAATAATATGCCGCGCGGAAAAATATTTTTCCGCGCGGCTTTAATTATTTTATCCTTTTAATTATCTTTCCAATCCGAACGTGTGCCCCAGCCAGGTGGTATAAGACTGCGTTTCGGCTACGTTTATGTATTTTTCAACCTCCTTTACCGCGCCCTTGGGCAGCCAGGGATTAAAATGATTGAAAACCAGCGTTACCTTTTTGCCGTTCAGCGCCTGCGCATTGTCGCAAATAAACCGCCTTATCGGCGCGCACGCCCTGAACACCCAAACGGGCGTAACTATCACTATTTTTTCGTACTCGTCCAAATTTATTCCGAGGGGCAGAAGCTCCATACCCCACCTGTGCATGGCAAATCTTCCGCACCACCAGAAGCCTAGGTCGCCTTCGGTTCTCTCCCGCGTCTTTAATTCGCAGATATTCGCTTTCTGCCTGTCCGCTATGACGTAGGCAAGCCTTTTTGTGTAGTTTTTTCTTGAAAAATACACGACCAGAGCATCGGATCTTTCGCCGACGCTGTAATCTTTTGCGTTAAAGCCGAAATTTTCCTGATTGAACGAGAC
>JBJEUZ010000130.1:0-2232 GCA_051884095.1 Candidatus Coproplasma sp. | reverse complement strand
AACGGCGCCGCTAACGGCGGAAACCTTATTAAACACTTATCCGCAGTCGGAAATAACAAAAATTCTCCGCGACTACGGTGAAGAAAAATTTGCATCTCAAATCGCTGCAAACGTCGTAAAAGCACGACAGATTAACCCGATAAAAACCTGCGGCGAGTTAGTAGATATAATCGAAAACAGTATACCGAAAAAGTTTCAGCAGAACGGACCTGCCGCAAGAAAGAGCTTTCAGGCTATAAGAATTGCGGTAAACGGCGAACTCGAAGGGCTTTACGACTGCGTAGTGGGCTTAACCCGAAGGCTCAGGAGCGGAGGCAGGATAGCCATTTTGACCTTCCATTCATTAGAGGACAGAATCGTAAAGCAGGCGTTCAATCGTCTGGCGGCTGACTGTATATGCCCCAAGAGCTTACCCGTGTGCGTCTGCGGCAATAAGAGCGAAATTGAAATAATTACAAAAAAACCGATTACAGCTACAGTAAAAGAGATGGCAATAAATTCGCGTTCCAAATGCGCTAAGTTGAGGATAGCGCAGAAAATTTGAATTTTGTATGCGATAAGGAGTAAATTATGGCAGTCGCAACCCCGCTTCTTGAAAGAGAGAAAAATCAATCGGCAGAAGTACGTACTACGTATTCCCCTTTAATGTCTGCCGACGAATTGCACAATTCGAAAATTAAGGAAAATTACAGAAGACTTGTAGACCCTGATTTTTATCTTAACGAGGACAGGGGAGGCTCTGCGGAGCAGGCTGTTTCTCAGCCCGCTGTAGTAAGCGCGCCCGCATATAACCGCATTGAAGAGGTCGTTCGCCCTGCCGAACCCTATCTCGTGCGCAACGCAAGAGCAGACGCTGAAATTTTCCGCGCAGACAGCGCCGTAAATCAGCGTTCCGCTGTCGTTACCGCTTCTTCGGATGCAGAGGAAGAAGAGAGCGAAGATTTGCGTCCTACGCAGACCACTATTCAGTACAGGACGGTCGGCGAGTCGAACGCAACCCGCACGGAAACGCGTATGCAGGCAAAGGAGCGAATCTTAGGCAAGCGCGAAAAGATTATTATCGCTACGTTTGTCAGCGTGGTTTTAGCCCTGTTCGTGCTCGTGATAGTCAATTCGGTCATTATTTCCAATCTCAACGGCGATTTGTCGTCCATTCAGCAAGGAATCGACACGGCAAGAGGCGCTCTCGCAGGCGTCAATGCGGAAATTTCCGCTCTCGTAAGCCCCGATAATATAGCGCAATTCGCTCAGTCGCATGGACTTGTTTTGAGATGATCGGGGGTAAATAAAATAGAACGACATCAATTTTCCATAACTGTTTTACAAAAGAGGTTATTGTCAGTATTACTGGCAATAACCTTTATTTTTTGTCTGATTCTTGCGCGCTTTTTTTATATCCAGACGGTGTGGGGCGACGAGCTTATTATGCGTGCAACCGACCAATGGAACAGGGAAATACCCGTAGTCGCCTCGCGCGGGAAAATAACCGACCGCAACGGGCAGCTGCTTGCGGGCAACCGCACGACTTACAGCGTGTTCGTACGCCCTAACGCAGTAGAAAACAAGGAGTATGCGGCAACGGTTTTGAGCGGTCTTTTTAAAACCGACCCTGAAGAGCTTTTAGAAAAGCTCCTGGCGGGAAAGGTTTCAGAAATAACGGTGGCAAGACAGGTTGAGAAGGAGACCATAGAAAAACTTACCGCATACAACCTTGCAGGAGTGTACTATTCAAAGGACAATACGCGCGTGTATTCCTACGACGACACGCTCTGTCAGGTGCTCGGCTTTACCTCCAACGACGGAACGGGTATTTCAGGTCTTGAAAAGTATTACGACTACATTCTTGGCGGTATCGACGGCGAAATTATGTATTCCACCGATATATTGGGCATTCAGACCGAAGATTCGCGCATTGTCTACAGGCAGGCTACGGCGGGCGACCAGATAAGGCTGACAATCGATATAGAAATACAGCTGGCGGCGGAGCAGGCTATGCGCGCCGTATACGAAAGCAGTAACGCCAAAAGCGTATCGTGTATAGTGCTCGACCCGAATAATTTTGACGTGTTGGCTATGGTAAACTATCCCTCGTATAATCTCAACGATGTACCGCGCGACGATATCGAGCTGTTGGATTCGCTCTCGCGCAACTCGCTTGTGTGCGACATTTACGAGCCGGGTTCTACCTTTAAAGTATTAGCAGCATACGTTCCTGCTTTAGACACTGCAGGC
>JBJEUZ010000129.1:0-2236 GCA_051884095.1 Candidatus Coproplasma sp. | reverse complement strand
CGTAGCTGTACAGATTCAATACGCACCTGGCAAGCATATTCATCATATCCTTGGAAGGCGACTTCATTATGACGTCGCGCACGTAGTTTCTGGGCAGAACGCGGAAATCTGCAAGCATATCCGAAAACGCGGTATATTCCGACTTTGTTGGCAGCTTTCCGAAAAGAAGCAGATAAACAATCTCTTCAAACCCGAATCTGTTTTCCTCAACGCAGTTTTTAACAAGGTCCTTAACGTTATAGCCTCGGTAGCAAAGCACGCCGGGAACTGGCGTTCTTACTCCGTCGACCGTCTCCCACGAGGTAACTTCCGAAATCTCCGTAAGCCCGCAGAGCACGCCTTTGCCGTTCTTATCTCTGAGTCCTCGCTTTACGTCGTATTGCTCGTATAGGGATGAGTCGATGACGTTGGTCTTGGAAAGCTCGTTTGCAAGCCGCGATATGTTGTGCGAATATTTTACTATTAGATTAGCTTCGTTAAAATCCAATACCGTTCTCCGAAAAAAATATTTAAAAAAATTATACCATAGGAGTACGGATTTGTCAAATGAAAATACTGTGGGGTTAAAATGTGCGGATTGTGAAACCAAAGTGCAAATGAGGGTTGACAAAACGCTTGCGCGCAAATAAAATATAGGCGTCGGGTTTAAAACGCGCCCGTATGCGTTTATATATTATAGTAAGAGCCGCAAACCAGCAGGTTTTGCGCATTTAAGGAGATACTATGCAACAGGTTAAACTTGTTTCCGCTGACGAAAAACTTTTAATTTCACTTTCAGGCGAGATCGATTCCGCCACAAGCGAAGATTTTTATCAGCAGGTAATCGCAATGTTCACGCACGACCCCAAAGATATCGTTTTCGACTGCGCCGCGCTTGAATTTATCGACAGCACCACGCTCGGCACGTTTGTAAAGCTGTTCAAACACGTAAAGACGCAGGGTTATACCTTTAAACTTGTCAACGTTCAGCCCAGAATTAAAAAGATTTTTACCATATGCGCTCTCGATAAGATAATGGAGATAGAGTGATGAAAGAATTTAAAGTAAGTTTCGCGCTTTCCGACAGCGAATACCTCACCGCAGTAAGGCTGGTTGTCGGCGCGATATGTTCATCTGCTGACAGCGATCTGGACGCGGCGGAAGATTTTAAGGTCTGCGTAACCGAAAGCTGTATAATACTAAAAAATTGCGGCTTTGAAAACGTGGAAATTTCTTTTGGAATAAACGGCGGCGTAAGCGCGGTCGTATGCGGCAGCGGCGGAGAGATCGCCGACGGCGATAACGAATTTTCCCTCGCGCTTATTTCCGCGCTCGTAAGCTCATGCGAAATCGAAAGGACGGGCGAAGCTATTTCTAAAATTTCACTGAAACTATGACTAACGAACAGGCTACCGAGTTATTCCGCGAATACCGCCGCACGGGCGATATAAAGCTGAGAAACCAACTCGTCGAAAACTATATGTACGTTGCGGAAATTCTTGCAAAAAAGTTTGCGGGACGCGGCGTTGAATACGACGACCTGTTTCAGGTAGCGTCGGAAGCGTTGATTGCGGGCGTCGAAAAATTCGACCCCGATTTAGGCAACCGCTTTACAACGTACATAACCCCCACCGTAACGGGCATTATACGCAATTATTTCCGCGATTATTCCCGTTCGGTCCGCCTGCCCAGGCGCCTTTACGCACTGTCGGCAAAGGTCAAAACCACGGTAAGCGACTATTATAAGGAACACGGCGTAAAACCTACCGTAAAGCAGCTGTCCGAAATTCTTGGCGAGGACGAGGAGAGCATAATCGAGGCTATGGAAAGCCACGCGCCCATAAGCCTCGATACCCCCGTAAAGGGCGACGAAAACGACACGCCGCTTTACGAGGTTATTGCCGACGACAATTCGTCTTTTGAAAAGTTTGAGGACCTGGACGCGTTAAAGACTGAAATATCCAAACTTGATCCCACCGAACAGAAGGTGGTGGCGTTAAGGTTTTTACAGGGCAAATCTCAGTCCGAAACGGGCAAAATTTTGGGCGTCAGCCAGATGTTCGTTTCGCGTGCGGAGCGGAAAATAGTCGATAAATTAAAGGAAGCGCTGCTAAAATGATTACCTTTAAGGTTGACAATTTAATGAATATGAACTCCGCGTTGCAGGGTTTTATCAAATTTCTTGAGAGCGAAAACGTGGACGAAGAGGACGTGTTCGACAGCCGACTGGTAAGTTGCGAGCTTATAACCAACGTCA
>JBJEUZ010000128.1:0-2241 GCA_051884095.1 Candidatus Coproplasma sp. | reverse complement strand
CTAAAGTAATGCTTCTGGACGAACCGTTATCCAACCTCGACGCAAAGCTTAGAACTTCGATGAGAGCGGAGATAGTAAAACTGCACGAGCAGTTAAAGACTACTTTTATATACGTTACTCACGACCAGATAGAGGCAATGACTATGGGTACGAGAATAGTCGTAATGAAGCTGGGTGTTGTACAGCAGATTGACACGCCCACCAACCTGTTCGACTACCCCGAAAACAAGTTTGTCGCAGGGTTCATAGGAACGCCGCAGATGAACTTCTTCGACGTAAAGATTAAAAAAGTCAAAGAAAACCTTGTCGTAACGTTTGCCAACGGCGAAACGCAGAAGTATGCGCTTAAGAATATGAGAAAGATAGACGAGGCGTACCTTGACGGCGAAGAGCACGAGGCGACGCTGGGAATACGCGGCGAAAATATCGTGCTTGACGATAGCGGTCTTACGACTACGCTTACCATTAAGGAAATCCTGGGCAACACAACTCAGATGTTCGTTAAAGTAGCTCCCGACGCCCCCGACTGCATAGTATGTCTCTCCGAGCGCAACGACATCAAAGCAGGCGATTCGGTCAAGATAAAGTTCGACGAAAGAAAGCTCCATTTCTTCGACAAAGAAACCGAACTCTCCATCATGGGAAGAGAATTCGGAAATTAACATACTGATTATGGAAAGCAAAAATATAGATTTATACGAATATTTCAATATACCGAGAAACGGTGCGACAGCAGGCTATCTGACGACGTATTCAAGAACGCCGTCTATGGAAATTAAGGCAAAACTAAGACCTGCCGTTTTGGTTATGCCAGGCGGAGGGTATATGTTGTTATCCGACAGAGAGGGCGAACCTGTCGCGCTCAGTTTTATGAACAAAGGGTACTGCGCCTTTTTGTTAAACTATACAACTAATATCGCCTATCCCACACCGCTTATTGAGGCTTGTATGGCTATGGTATTTATACGTGAAAATGCGGATAAATACGGGATTGATACGAAGATCGTTGCGGCTATAGGCTTTTCTGCAGGCGGACACCTTACGGGTATGCTTGCAACTATGAGCGGAGAGAAAGAGATTAAGGACGCATTAGGCGACAGATGTTGTCTTGCAAAACCGAACGCCGTAATTTTAAGTTATCCCGTAATTACTATGGAAGATAAGTTCACTCATGGCGATACAAGGCGAATAATCAGCGGCGGCGAAGCCGTACCTTACGATAAATTGTCCATAGAGAAACGGATAACCTCCGAAAGCGTGCCTGCGTTCATATGGCACACCGTGGAGGATAATTGCGTACCTGTTGAAAATTCGCTTTATTTAGCTTCAGCATACAAAAAAGTAGGAGTGCCGTTTGCATTGCATATCTTTGAAAAGGGCTTTCACGGTTTAAGTCTTTGCAATGAAGAGGTATATGACAGTTCAGATATTTATAAATCTTTCGGACACATTGAAAAATGGTTTGATCTTGCATTGGATTGGTTAAAAATGCGTGATTTTTTTGTAAAGGTAAAATAAATGTATTTAATAGAAATAGATTTAAAATTGAATTATGAACGAAAGAGAATACGAGTATAAAGCCACTGCGGCATGCAGGGTAAATATTATAGGCGAACGCGTGGACTATTGCGTTGGCAAGGTCCTGCCTGCGGCTCTGTCTTTATAAAACACCGTTTACGTCCGTCCAAACGGCACGAATAAAATCAATTTAAAATGGACTACCTTGCCCGACGAAGTACGCTGGATATATACCAGTTGCATAAGATTATCGGTTGCGATATGCTTATGGACTGCACGGTTCCTTTCGGTAGCGGACTTTTTTAATCTGCCGCAATCGAGGTTTCGACGATTGCCGCACTTGCAACTGTTGCAGGGGAAGAGTTCGACCTCGTGGACGTGGCGTTAAAGGCGCAGCAGGCGGGCGGTAAAAATTCCCCTGCGGTTAAAGTAGTGGTGGCAACGCTGGGCAACGACACAGGCATCTTCGGTGCAGCGGCGTTTGCGGAAATAAAAGTAAAACGGAGTAATTAAAATGGAAAACGTGTTAGTAACGGGCGGCGCGGGCTATATCGGCAGTCATACCGTAGTGGAGCTGATTGAAAACGACTACGGCGTGGTCGTTGTGGATAATCTTTCCAACTCCTGTGAGGAGAGCCTGAACAGGGTGGAAAAGATTACGGGAAAGAGCGTAAAATTTTATAGCAACGATATCAGGGATAAAGCCGCGTTAGACAAAATATT
>JBJEUZ010000127.1:0-9889 GCA_051884095.1 Candidatus Coproplasma sp. | reverse complement strand
CAGCATAATCTGCTTCAACTTCCGCCCCGACCGCGCAAGAGAGATTACCCGCGCCGTATCGCAGGAAGAATTTTCCGTACCCAAGGGCACGGCGTTCGAGAGAAAGACGGGCTTCCTTTCACCCGTTTACGTATGCTTTACGGTTTACGACGCGACCTTTACGGGCGTTGAGATTGCCTTCCCCAAGACCTCTATGGATAACACGCTCGGCGAATACCTTGCAAAGCTCGGCAAAAAACAGCTTAGAATTGCCGAAACCGAAAAGTACGCGCACGTAACCTTCTTCTTCAACGGCGGCGTAGAAGCGCCAAACGAAAACGAAGTGCGCGACCTGATTCCCTCGCCCAAGGTTGCAACCTACGATTTGCAGCCCGAAATGAGCGCTTACCTTGTAACCGACAAGGTGCTTGAAGAGCTTGACTCCGGCGAGTTTGACGTGGTAATTTTGAACTTTGCAAACTGCGATATGGTAGGACACACCGGCGTTATTCCCGCCGCGGTAAAGGCTGTGGGAACGGTTGACGAGTGCGTAAAGAAAGTGTGCGACAAGATACTTTCGATGGGCGGCGCGGCGCTTCTTACCGCGGACCACGGCAACGCGGACAAGCTGTTGTCCGAGGACGGCTCGCCCTTTACGGCGCACACAACCAACCCCGTGCCCGTAGTGCTTGTTTCCGACAAGTTAAAGGGCGTAACCTTAAGAAAGGACGGCGTTTTAGCCGACCTTGCTCCCACTCTTCTTACGGTAATGGGCTTGCCCGTTCCCAAGGAGATGACGGGAAAATCGCTGATTGTTGAATAAGTAATTAAATATAAAAGGACGGCTTTGCGCCGTCCTTTTTTTAATAAAAAGTGCGCCGACCGAAGTTGGCGCACAAAAAACACATCCCGAAAGTCGCCAAACTAACTTAACGTGAAACGTGAATTACCACAATAACGTAAGCGGGATAGCATTTTTGTCAGATGCAACATAGTTATTGTGGTAAAAATTAAAAACGTTATACTCACTCACTTTAATTTCACTTTATATTAAGTTAGTTTGGCATTATTATTATGCCATTAAACTGACAAATTTACAAGTAGTTTTATAAATTTAGTTAAAAATTATCAATTTTATCTTAGTCGCGCTATGAAAAGTTAAGTCAATCGAAATGCAAGACCCGCCCTATTTTATTTGCACAATTGAATAAATGCGACTATAATAATATTGTAATGAATTCAGATAATAACAATTTTGTAAACGGCGAAATTATCTTGCAGACCGACGACGGACAAAACGACGGCGAAAATAATTTAAAGAAAGACGACGAAACAGACGCGAAAGCGCCTTCGCAAAAGAAAAAATTCAACGCGCAGGCGTTTTTTACCAAGCCTTACGTAGTACTTATCGGCGCGCTTATCTGTTGCGTGCTGTGGGGCAGCGCGTTCCCCTGCGTAAAAATCGGCTACAGACTCTTTTCGGTTGACACTAGCCACGTTCCCTCCATAATTTTATTCGCAGGGCTGCGCTTTACGCTTGCAGGTCTGCTTGTAATAATTTTCGGGTGCGTACAGCAGCGCAGATTCGTAATTCCCAAAAGGCGCAACTGGTGGTGCGTTCTTCTGGTATGCGTCTTTCAGGCGGTTGCGCAGTATATCTTTTTCTATATCGGACTTGCCAACGTTTCGGGCGTTAAGGGCTCGGTTTTAAACGGCCTGGGCGTATTCTTTACCATATTAATCGCCTGCTTTATCTTCCGTACGGAAAAGTTCAACCTTATTAAACTTGCCGGCTGTATTCTGGGCTTTTCGGGCGTGATACTGATTAACCTGAACGGCGACTTTTCGTTCACGTTTACGCTTATGGGCGAGGGCTTTATCATCTTTTCGGGTCTGTCGGCTGCGATTGCCGCGGGGCTTGTAAAGGTATTTTCCAAACGCGAGGATACTACCGCGCTGTGTGGCTGGCAGTTCTTTATCGGCGGAATAGTTTTAATCTGCGTAGGTTTAGGCTTCGGCGGCAAGGTTGCGCCCACGGGAGCGGGTAGCTATTTCGAGCTTTTCTACCTTGCCATAATCTCCTCGGTGGCGTTCACCCTGCAGGGGTATCTTATGAAATACAATCCCATAAGCAAGGTCGCCGTATACAAGAGCACCAACCCTCTGTTCGGCGCGGTATTTTCCGCGTTAATTTTAGGCGAAAGCGAACAGCTTTTAAGCTACTACACCCTGATTGCCATAGTTTTAGTGTGCCTTGGGATATTCGTAATTAATAAATTCGGCGAAACAAAGAAAAAAATTTGATTTAACCCGCATTTTTGATTGTAAAATAATTTTATCTGTGTTATAATCGCTTAGTAAAAATGCAATAAATGAGGAAAAATATATGGGTATGCTTAGTCAGCTTTTGGTAAACGAAGGCTATTACGCTTATATCATCACATCGGTAGTGTTATTTATCTGCCTTTTCGTCGCGGCGGTCGTTGCGATTGTACTTGTTCTCTTCCAGCAGAGCAACTCGGACGGTATTCAGGGAATCACCGGTTCCAGCGAGACCTTCTTCGGAAAGAACAAGGGAAAATCGATTGAAAGCAAGATGAAAAAGTGGACCTGGATTTGTCTTGCGGTTATGACGGCTTTTGCAATCGTTGCATACGTCATTTCGCTGATTGCGACAAGCATGTTGGGTTAATTAAAGATAAGAGCGGCTACCTGCGGTAGCCGTTTTTTTGTAAAATAAATATGAGTATAAGAGATAAAATAATTAAAAAAATAAGCAGCGGAGAGCTGGCGTTTGCAGAAGAGAGGAAAATCTTTTCGGCGCTGAATATACACCCTGCGGAAAGGAAACACGTTAAAAAAATTTTAAACGAGCTTGAGGACGACGGAATACTGATGCGCGACAGTCAGGGCGGCTTTGCAACGCCAGAACAGGTCGGCGCGTTTACGGGCGTAGTTCAGGGAAACGAGAGGGGCTTTGCCTTTATTATCCCCGATGACAAAGAGGCGCGCCCGAACGATTATTTCGTGCCGCGCAGGGCTCTTTGCGGAGCGCTCAACAAGGACAGAGTGCTTGCAGCCCACAAGCGCGGAACCGAGGACGAGGCCTACGTTATAAAGATTTTAGAGCGCGGAATGAAGAGGGTTGTGGGCACCTTTGAAAAGGACAGGCGCGCGGGCTACGTCATTCCCGACGACGCAAAGTTCGACAGCGACGTCTTTATCCCCCTGTCCCTATGCGGCAACGCGAAAGCGGGGGACAAGGTGGTGGCCGAAATAACCTCCTACCCTAAAGACAAAATGGTTGGCGGAAAAATTGTGGAGGTTCTGGGCGAGAGCGGCGATTTTTACACCGAAGAGCTTTCGATTATCCGCAGCTATTCGTTGAATCAGACCTTTCCTTCGTCGGTTGAACGCGCCGCTCAGGAAGTCAGCCGACAGCCGATAGTTTTAGAAAAAAGAAAGGATTTCCGTGATTTCCTTACCATAACCATAGACGGCGAGGATACGCGGGACATTGACGACGCGATTTCGCTTGAACGGCAGGGCGACAATTTTATACTCGGCGTTCATATAGCCGACGTTTCGCACTACGTTAAATACGGCGACAAGATTGACCGCGAGGCTTACGACAGGGGAACGAGCGTGTATTTTCCCGATATGGTTCTTCCAATGCTGCCTAAGGCGCTTTCAAACGGCGCGTGCTCTTTAAACGAGGGCGAGGACAGATACGCAACGAGCTGTGTTATGACCTTTGACAAGCACGGAAAAAAACTGAAGAGCGAATTTTACGAGAGCATAATTTGCAGTAACCGCCGAATGACCTACACCGCCGTTACGGCTATTTTGGACGGCGACAGAGACGCGTGCGAAAAGTATGCGGATATTGCGCCCATGCTTAAAGACGCCGAAGAACTCTGCCTTGCGCTGGAAAACAGGCGCGAAAAATCGGGCTCGGTCAATTTAGACGTCAAGGAAGCGCACATTTACGTCGACGAAAACGGCGAGATTATAATACCCGACTATGAGCGGAGCATTTCGCACAGGATAATAGAGCAATTTATGGTATCCGCGAACGAGAGCGTCGCCGAGTTTTTGCAGAACAAGAAAGCGCCCTGCCTCTACCGCGTGCACGAAAAGCCCTCGCCCGAAAAGGCAAACAATTTCTTTGCGTTTTTAAAGGACCTTGGCGTAAACGCTAGCGGAAATACGGAGGAGCTGAAGCCGACCGACTTTCAACGAGTTCTGAACGGCGTTGAAGGCAAGCCGTATGCTTCGGTGGTGAACCGAGTTATGCTGCGCTCTATGCAGAAGGCGAGATATTGCGAGGAAAATCTCGGGCACTTCGGACTTGCTTCGGAGTGTTACTGCCACTTTACCTCTCCCATCCGACGCTATCCCGACCTATTTGTTCACAGAGTTCTTAAACTGCTGATAAACGGCGAAGGCGCAACTGCGGAAAGAATATTCTCTTCAATCGCGCACGACGCGGCGGTTGACGCAAGCGAGAGGGAACGGCGCGCGGACATGGCGGAACGCGACGTAGACGACCTGTACAAGGTTGTATATATGCAGGACAGGATAGGCGAAGAGTTCGACGCGGTAATTTCGGGCGTAACCAACTTTGCGCTGTTTGCAGAGTTGCCGAACACGATCGAAGGCATTATCAGGCTTGAAACCCTGCCGCAGGACAATTACGCGTTCGTTGAAGAAAAATTTTTGCTTAAGGGAATCAATCATTCGTACAAAATCGGCGACCCCGTAAAAATAAAAGTTGCGGGTTGCGACTACGGAAGTATGAGAGTTGAGTTTATTCTTTCGTAACAACGTACGTCCTGGGCGGAGGAGTTAAGCGGCAAATATAAGGCAAATATTTGGGCGCTGCGCTTTACTTTATTGATTTTTATGGTATAATATTTGTTATGAAACAGATTGCTTACAACCGTTCGGCGAGTTTTGAATACTTTATCGAAGAAAAATTCGAGGCGGGAATCGCACTTGAAGGCGCCGAAGTCAAGGCTCTGCGCGCAGGCAACTGCAACCTGAAGGACAGCTTCTGCTTTGTCCGCGGCGGCGAGGTAATGCTTAAAAATATGCATATACCCGTGTACGACAAGGCGGGCGCGTTTAACTCCCGCGACAGCAAGCGAGACAGAAAGCTGCTTTTGCACAGGCGCGAAATAGACAAAATAGTGGGCAAAATCAACGCCAAGGGCATGACATTAGTGCCGATTTCTATCTACTTTAAGGATAACCTTATTAAAGTTGAAGTTGCGCTTTGCCGAGGAAAACAGAGCTTTGACAAGAAACAGACAATTAAACAGCGCGATATAAAGCGCGACGTCGACAGACAACTTAAAAATATATAATTTGCGCCGTTATGGCGTTTTACGAGGAAAAACCTATGAAAGATTATAAGAAATACAGACAGGACACCCTCTGCGTGCAGGCAGGTTATTCGCCTAAAATGGGCGAAAGCAGAATACCCGCAATTTGCCAATCGACTACCTTTTTCTACGGCGACAGCCAGGCAATGGCAGACTGCTTCGATTTGAAGAGCGACGGCTACTTTTACACCCGCCTTGCCAACCCCACGGTTGCGGCGTTCGAAGGCAAGGTTGCCGCGCTTGAAGGCGGCGTTGCGGCTATAGGTTGCGCTTCGGGTATGTCGGCTACTACGCTTGCGGCGTTCACCGTAGCCGGCGCGGGCGACAACGTGGTATGCAGTCAGGCTTGCTACGGCGGAACCTTTAACCTATTCGGCACAACGCTCCCTAAACTAGGCATAGAATGCAGATTTTTCGACCCCGACGACAGCGCTGAGAATATAGAAAAATTGATTGACGACAGAACCAAGTTTATCATTGCCGAAACGGTTGCAAATCCCGCAATCGTCGTTCTGGACTTCAATAAAATCTCTGCGATAGCCAAAAAGCACAACCTGTTATTTATGGTTGACAACACCTTGGCTACGCCCGTTCTGTGCCGTCCCGGTAAGTTCGGCGCAAACGTAGTACTGCACTCCACTTCCAAATACCTCGACGGGCACGCCGCGGCGCTGGGCGGAATGATTGTGGATATAGGCAACTTTAACTTTAAGGACAATCCGCGCTATCCCGAATTCAACAGACCCGACGAAAGCTATCACGGACTTGTTTACGCGGACTGCGCGGTGGCGTTTGCAACCAAGTGCCGCGCGCAGATGATACGCGATTTGGGCGCGATAATGGCGCCGCAGAACGCTTATATTTCCTATATAGGCTGCGACACACTGGCTTTGAGAATGGAAAGGCACTCTTCAAACGCCGCAAAGGTTGCGTCTTACCTTGCCAAACACCCCAAAATAGAGTGGGTAAAGCACCCCTCGCTTGCAGACAACAAGTACCACGACTTAGCTAAAAAATATATGCCCGACGGTCAGGGCGGTATGATGAGCTTCGGTATCCGCGGCGACGTTGAAACCTGCCGCAGATTTATGGAGAGCTTACAGCTAATCACTCAGGAGACGCACGTTGCAGACGTGAGAAGCTGCGTCCTGCACCCCGCTTCAACCACTCACCGCCAGCTTTCCAAGGAAGATTTGGTTAAGGCGGGCGTACCCGAAAACCTTGTGCGGCTTTCTGTCGGCATAGAAAATCCCGACGATATAATAGCAGATTTGGCACAGGCTTTGGAAAACGTTTAAAAAAGGAAAGATAAATGCCGATAGTTATTGACAAGGATATACCTGCATATAAAATACTTACGGGCGAAAGAATTTTCGTTATGGACACGAACAGGGCGTTCGAACAGCAGATTCGACCCATAGAAATTGCCATTCTGAATCTGATGCCCACCAAGGAGACGACCGAAACGCAGTTTATGCGCCTTTTATCGAACTCGCCGTTGCAGGTAAACGTTACGCTTATCAAGACTTCCACCTACAACCCCACCCACACCGAACAGGCTCATCTTGAAAGATTTTACAAGAGCTTTGAAGAGATTCGCGGCAGGCGGTTCGACGGTATGATTATTACGGGCGCGCCCGTTGAAAATATGCAGTTTGAACAGGTTGCGTATTGGAAGGAGCTGGAAGAAATTCTGGACTGGACCAAGACAAACGTTACCAGCACTCTGTTCATTTGCTGGGGCGCTCAGGCGGCGTTGCACTATTTTTACGGCATAGAAAAGCACCCGCTAAAGGAAAAGTGCTTTGGCATATTCGCGCACCAGAAGGTTCAGAGCGACGAGATAGAGCCGCTTATGCGCGGAATTTCGGACGAATTCCATATGCCGCACTCCCGACATACGATTATTTACGCCGAGGACATAAAGAACGTACCTCAGCTTAAAATTCTGGCGTATTCGAAAAAGGCGGGCGCAAGCATTATTAAGAGCGAGGACAACCGCCGCGTGTTCGTAATGGGACATATGGAGTACGACCGCGACACCCTGAAAAAGGAATACGAGCGCGACAAGTCCAAGGGCTTGCCCATTAAGCCGCCAGCAAACTACTTTTCGGACAAGGAGATGACCAAGGTGAAGATGAACTGGTCGTCCACAGCCAACCTGTTCTATATTAACTGGCTGAACTACTACGTATATCAGGTTACCCCCTACGAGCTTTAAAATTATGTATTTTAAAGGGCGGCGGCGCAAATATTTTGCGCCGCCGCCCTGTTTTTACATAATTTTACTTATTAATCTGTTGGTTTACATGCGTCTGCCCGTCGTCGACTTCCACGGCGGATTTTTTGGAAAAACTTTCCGAAAAATCTTCCTGCAAGTTTACGGGCATTCGGGATACTTCACCCCTTTCAAGCGCTTCCTGAGTTTGTCTTTCCATACTCTCCTGCATGGCTCGCTTGATTTCGGTAAGTTCTTCCTCGCTCATCCTGTTAAACGCTTCGCGCGCCCTTATTCTTTCGGCGTTTTCCTGCGAAATTTCCTGCTCCGACGGGTTGTGTTGCATTACGGGCTCCTGTCCGCCGTCATGCAAGCCCGCGCTCACGTGAACGCTGTTTGTCGGGCGCGAATCGTCGCGGACGTAAAAATTTTGCTTGGAAGCCGCCCTCTTTTCATTGGGTTTCGCTTCTGGTATGAAGGGATAATCGCTGCGGAAATAGACGTTTTCATCAACGGTAATTTTTTGTCTGTCTGGACTTTCCGAAGGCTTAGCCGCCTTGGCGTTGCGGTCGCCCGCCTGAACTTGCTTTTTGTCCGCAGAATTGCCTTTTAAATTTGCTGTTTGAAATTCGGCACCGACTTTTGCCGACCGAGAAGGCTTGTCTCCGTCAATTTTTTGCGACTTAACATTGCCGTCGATATCGGTTTTTTTATTGTTATTTAAAGTCTTTTTACCCTCTTTTTCAGCGTCTACGCTGTCGGTTACTCTATCTTTACTGCTATTGCGGCTTTCAAAATTATCTTTTTCGTCGGCTGCCCATTCTCGCACAGGCTTGTCCTTTTTTACCTCGTCCGTCAAAGTCTCGCCCGTTTCCTCTGCGGCGGACAGCTCCTGCTCTTGGAAAATCTCCTTCTCTTCACTCTTTTCAGTTTCTGGTATTTTGTTCTTTTTCTTATCCTTACCGTCCTTTGCGTTTCGACCGTCGGCGCCGCCTCCCGCGCCGCCGACTGTGGTTGCGTTGTCCGACTGTGAAGAACAACCTAACGGCGAATATCCGCAGTCTTTTAGAACAGCGCCAAGCATTTTTAAGACGCGACCTTCCCTACGGCGGGAAATGGGGTGAATGAACGCGCCCAGCCCCGAATACCTGTCCTTAAACCGCATTCCGAGCGCGTAGTACGCGACCAGGGCAATATTTACGCGTATTTCCGAAGCCCCGTCCGCCTGTTGCGCGGCGGACAGAGCTTCTTCTGTAACGGCTTTGGAAGTATACTTTTTCCATTGAAGGTACAGTTTTTCGGCTTCGGCGATTATTTTTGGCGAAGCGCCGCCTTGAGCGGCGAATATACCTTTATACATTTATTTATACAACTTGGCTGTAGCGCCCGTTTTTACCTGAATCGAGATTTCCACGTCGAATGTAGTAACGCAGGCGTCCATAATCAGCGTGGGACAAGACGTGCTTTCAGCCTTGACATAATCTGTAATTTGAATTTTCAATTTACCCTCTTCGGTAACCGTTATAGAGCTTATCGTTCCGTTAGCGGGGTCGGAAAGCCTTATATGCTCGGCTGTGGCGCTATCCGTAAAGCTGCCGTAGGGCAGACTAATTGTAACAACGTATTTATTTTTTGATGAGGAGACGCTGCTCATTATTCCGGATACGTACATCGTAGGTTTATTTACCCAAACTATGCAGTAGGAATCCTTGCCGTTTGCGGTTGCGCTGCCCTTAACCGTTATCTTGCCTTCGGCCTTATCGCCATCGAAAGCAGCCGCGTTGCCGGAAATAGTTATCTCGATTTCAGATTGCGAAACGTAATTTACTCCCTTTACGGTCATGCCCGAAAGCGCGCCCGAGAGCACGATATCGGAAGTCTTTATTGTCGATTTGAACTGCGCCGCCTCGTCGCCCATAACCGACGTAGAACCTTCGACAACGAACGTTTGCTCTCCTGTAACGTAGACGAAGGTAGGACCCTCGATATTGTTCAATGCGCTGCTGCTATCCGAATCGTCGCAGGCAAGCGCAAAGCACAGAGTAAAAACACACACCAACGCCGCTATAACGGCGTAAATTTTACGTGATAATTTCATATATTATTCTACCTTTTAAATTAAATATTATTGGTCTTTACGGGGTACGGAAATTTTATTCCCCTCCTCTACCCTTAGACTCTTTTCGTTTTCAGCCTTATCTTCGGCTTCGTCTACGAAGATACTCTTTCTGTCTTCGATTATTAAATCGTCAAGACAGTCGCTATTGTCCTCTTCGTAGCTGACTTCCTTGTCCATCAACTCTTC
>JBJEUZ010000126.1:0-9901 GCA_051884095.1 Candidatus Coproplasma sp. | reverse complement strand
GCAAGGAACCATCATAGTTCGGCATGAAATCGACCGTTTCTTTGTCGATATCCTCCAGCATTTCACCAGTAATCTTCGCCATACGGACTTCAGTATAACGCATAGCCGCGGCGGGGTCGCCGTCGACCGAACCGAAGTTGCCGTGACCGTCGACCAGGGGCATATTGATGGTAAAGTCCTGCGCAAGACGGACGAGAGCGTCGTATACCGACGAGTCGCCGTGAGGGTGATATTTACCAAGGCAGTCGCCGACGATACGCGCGCACTTACGGAACGCCTTGTCGGAGTACAGACCCAGCTCGTGCATGGAGTAGAGTATTCTGCGGTGAACGGGCTTTAAGCCGTCCCTTACGTCGGGTATGGCGCGCGATACGTTTACCGCCATTGCGTAGGCTATGAACGATTTTTTAAGCTCTTCGTCCACTTCGACTTCGAGCATTTTAGTCATTGCAAGAGTTTTGACAAACTCTTCTGTAAGCTCGGGGCTGGTTTCTTTTTTAGCCATTTTATTTACCTCCGCTTATACGTCCAGCTCTTCCACGAGCTTGGCGTTTTCTTCTATAAACTGTCTGCGCAGTTCGGGCTGTTCGCCCATCAGCAGAGCAAACATTCTGTCCGCTTCCACAGCGTCCTCGACGTTGATTCTTACAAGCGTGCGCTTTGCAGGGTCCATAGTGGTTTCCCAAAGCTGCTCCTTGTTCATTTCGCCAAGACCCTTGTAGCGCTGAAGCTCGAACTTGCCGTCGTGAGCGGCGCGGAACTCTTCAAGCGCCTTATCGTCGTAGAGGTAAGTGTCCTCAAAGCCCTTGCCAGAAACCTTATATAGGGGCGGTTGTGCGGCGTAGACGTGTCCGTTTTCAACCAACGGGCGCATATAGCGGAAGAAGAAGGTCAAAAGAAGTATTCTTATGTGGGAGCCGTCAACGTCGGCGTCGGTCATAATTATTATACGGTCGTAGCGGAGCTTGCTCTCGTCGAAATTTTCCTGTATGCCGCAACCGAAGGCGGTTATCATAGCCTTAATTTCTTCGTTTTCGAGAACGCGGTTGATGCGCACCTTTTCGACGTTTAAAATCTTGCCGCGCAGGGGCAGAATTGCCTGAAAGCGCCTGTCGCGCCCCTGCTTAGCCGTACCGCCTGCGGAGTCGCCCTCGACAATGTAAATTTCGCACAGTTCGGGGCGTTTATCCGAACAGTCGGCAAGTTTGCCGGGGAGCTTGGTGGATTCCAGAACGCCCTTTCTGCGCGTCTCTTCGCGCGCAAGCCTTGCCGCGTCGCGCGCGCGCTGAGCGGTTATACAGCGCATTACAAGCTCCTTGGTTTCGGCGGGGTGCTCTTCAAGATAGGTTCCGAATTTATCCACTACAGCCTTCTGAACGAAGTTGCGCACGTACGTGGAGCAGAGCTTGCTCTTGGTCTGACTTTCGTACTGAGCGTCGGCAATCTTTACCGAAACGACTGCGGTTATGCCCTCGCGCACGTCCTCGCCTGAGAGCTTGTCGTTTTCCTTCAGCACGTTGAGGCGGTGACCGGCGTCGTTAATTACCTTGGTTAAAGCCGCTTTAAAGCCCTCTAAATGCGTGCCGCCGTCGGGCTGACGGATATTGTTGGAGAAGGGAAAAATCTGTTCTGCGTAGCCGTCGTTGTACTGAATGGCAACCTCTAAAAACCTGTCGTCGCCCTCGCTCACCTCAAAGTACACAGGCGAGGCGAAAAGCACGTTCTTTCCCTTGTTTATGTCCTCGATAAAGTGCACTACGCCGCCCTCGTAGCAGAAGCTGTCACTGCGCACGGTATCGCCGCGGTAGTCGGTTAAAGTAAGTTTTAAGCCCTTGTTGAGATAGGACAGCTCGCGGAGGAGGGTCTTTAAGGTTTCGTAGTTGAAATCGACCGTTTCAAACATAGTAGAATCGGGATGGAAACAGATCGAAGTACCCGTATTATCGGTGTCGCCGATAATTTTGAGCGGCTCTTCGGGAATACCGCAGTGATATACCTGACGGAAGATATGACCGTTCTGGCAGACTTCGGCAACCAGAGTATCGGAGAGCGCGTTGACGCAGGATACGCCTACGCCGTGCAGACCTGAAGAAATTTTATATCCTCCCGCCTTGTTACCGCCGCCGAACTTACCGCCGGCGTTGAGGTTGGTTAGCGCGAGCTCAACGCCGCTTATACCCTCTTCCTCGTTTATTCCGGTGGGAATACCTCTGCCGTTGTCCTTTACCATACAGCTTCCGTCTGCGGTTATTGTGACTTCTATAGTGTCGCAATAGCCTGCAAGCGCCTCGTCTATGGAGTTATCGATAACCTCTCTTACAAGACAGTGCAGTCCCTTTTCATCGGTAGGTCCGATATACATACCGGGATGCTCCCTTACGGGTTCGAGTCCCTTGAGCGCTTTAAGGCTGTTTGCGTCGTAATTCGATTGAACTTTTTCGGGCATTTTATACCTCTTTAAAATACGTTTTTTGCTTTGATTTATTATACCATATTATAAGAAATAAAGCAAGAATTTACAGGTATTTTCCACCCCTTTTAGGTATTAATTTTTGCAATCTGCACACGCTGTTTTTATGGCTGAAAAATTGTGTAAAACGAGGGAAAATTTCGACTTATGCGAGCGCATTTACGAGTGTCCGAGATGCGGAAATCACGTGTGCAAGGAGTGCGCTATGAAGTGGTCGGAGATTTGTCCGCACTGCTTCGGAAGGCTTTACAGGATTAGTTAAAATTTAAAAAAATCAATGAAAAAACTGCCGCGGAGCGGCAGTTTTTGTTTTTATTTTTTATCTTTATATTCGGACGGAAGATACTCTACCAATTCCTTATAGCGCATAAAGTATTTGTACGCTTCGGAGTCGTTGCCCTTCTCCAGATAGTATTCGTAGCGGAGCTGGGTTAAGATTATGAAGTTTATATCATCCTCGGGAAGTTGAGGGACCTCGAAGAGCATTGACTCGGGAATATCGGCAAGTTTTACGCCGGAACGCATCATACCCTGTACCCTGAGTATGACCAGCATTACCTTTGCGCTGTCCGCGCCGCTTAAAAGCTCCCATACGACCAACCCGTCGGTCTTGCCGTCGCTGTATTCGAACGGCGCGACGTTTACAGCAAAGGAATAGATAGAATACGGCGCAATCACGCACAAAAATGCCGGAACCTGCGGCGCAAACAGGGCTATTATCCCTACAACCGCGCATAAAAGGTTGATTATAAGTCCCGCAGAAGCCGTGGCAAGCATACGACCCTTTATATGCTTTGCGCCCTTTGGACATACGGTGAGCGACGAGGGGCAAAACAGCTTTATCTTGGGCATTGTGACGCCCATCATACAGCACAGCCCGACCAGATAGTGCATACCCTCGTGAGCGAAGTCTGAAAATAAGATACTTAAAAACAGCAGGACGAAATATGCGGGTATTAGGCTTTCAAGTCCGACGCCTTCAATATGAGTCTGAGTGCAGAACACGTAGCCGCAATATGCCGCGAGAGCGACGGACACAACCGCCGTTACCGCGTAGACGAAATTTTTCATTTGCCCTCCTTCCATACGGCGTAGCCTTCCAGATTGTCGCTTTCCGACACGGTAACCTGTCCTATACGGAATTTTTTCATAATTTCATACAGCAGCAACGCACCGCCGCCAACGACGTCGGCAGAGGTAGTGCAGATAGTGGTTGCCCTTATTTCCTCGACGGGAAGAGTCAACAGCATATCCGCAAGCCTTTCCACCTCCTCCAAGGACAGCGTAGTTCCGTTGGAAATTGCGGGATTATAGCTTTTGAGCCCGTGCTTTACGGAAGCAAGGCGCGACGCCGTACCGCCTATTGCATACATTCTGACGGAGGAAAAATCGTGCTCGCCGTACTGCGCTATGCGCTCGGTTATGAATTTTTCTGCCGCAGGTCTGTTCCTGTCCGCGACGTCGTGTATTCGAACCGTACCGACGTTTACGCTCTTTGTAAAGGTCGCCACGCCGCCCACGCTGACGGTAATTTCCGTGCTTGCGCCGCCAACGTCGATAATACCTCCGTCCGCGCCGCCAAGAGCGCCCGAAAGCCCTATTTTAGCCTCGGTTTCGCCGCTTATGACGTCGACTTGGATACCGCAGATTTCGCATACTCTGTCGACGAAATCTCCTCCGTTTTTACTCGAACGTACCGCTGCCGTCGCAAAGGCGTATACCCTGACCGCGCCGTCCGCACGGGCGACTTCGTCGAAGGTTTTAACAGCCTGAGCCGTGCGCTCTATCGCCTGCGCGCTCAATACGCCCGTGGCGTTCAAGCCCTCGCCGAGGCGGGTGGTGTTCAGCTTTTTATATAAAGTTTTTCCGTCCGCCCACATCATAAGGCGAACGGAATTTGAACCTACGTCTATAACCGCAATTTTCATTTAATTTTATTTCCCCGTATCTTCAGCCGGTCTGTAACCGTTTTTGAATGCAAGTATATACATAACCTCGTCGTATTCAAGGTCGATTTTATCAATTAAATCTTCGCTGTCCTCAATCTGTTGAAGAATTTCTTCGTATTCGTTAACAAGCTGCCTTTTGCGGGCCTGCAACATGCTGATATCGACTATCTGATAGATGACGACGGCGACGAGAACGACGACCAGCATAACCGAAGCGACCGTCACCGCGGCGACTATTCTGTTTTTCTTTTCTTCGTTCATTTTGCGTCCTTCTTTACACTTTTGCTTTTATTGATTCTATTATACGCTTTTTTTATACAGATTGCAAGGATAATATGCAAACTTTTTAAATAAATGAGCGCGCCTATCGCCGTTGCAACCAGCATATACAGCCTCAACTCGTAAAAATCGAACAGATACGAACAGAAAAGGAACATTGAGGCAAGCGCGGCGAAATATAGAATATCGCAAACGGCGGTGAATATCTTGTCCTTTACGGTATATGCGGCGAGCTCCGCGCCGCAGACGATTACGCGCGCCACGTAGAACAAATCGTAGATTATTCCGCTTGCCGCGCCGCACAGCGCGCAAACTAGAAATATAAATATCTGCATTATTTAAACAGCTTCTTTTTTAAACTTTCGCCCCTGCCTATATATTTTACCGAGCTGACATCTCCGCACGCCGAAAACGCGCCCGTAGACTTTGAAAACGCGGTTATCTTCATACCCGTTCCCTCCACCGCTATCCTGCCGCCCGAATAGGTAACCGTAAGGCGCGTGGGTGAAAACGAATCTACGCTGACAATGCCCGTCGCCGTTAGTTTTTTGCAGTTCTCCACCGTTAAAATGTGTTGTTCGTTCTGCTCCATAAATCACCTTTAATATACTTTGTTTAATATTCTATTGTCCGCAGATTGAAAATATGATAAAAAAGCTATGCGCCCGACCGCAAAAATTTTCGGTCGGGCGCATTCATTTTGACGTAAAAAAATCACTTCCGCAAAAATTTTGCGAAAGTGAAATAAATTTATAAACCCTTTTTAGCTTTTGCATTTGCCTTGGCGCGGAGCTCAGAGTCGAGTATGCGCTTTCTTATACGGATATTCTTGGGCGTAACTTCCAGAAGCTCGTCGTCGCCGATAAATTCAAGGCACTCTTCAAGGCTCATTCTCTTGGGAGTAATCAGGCGCAGAGCGTCGTCCGAAGCAGACGAACGCGTGTTGGTAAGATGCTTGGTCTTGCAGACGTTTACGTTTATGTCCTCGTTTTTGGGGTTCTCGCCCACGACCATACCCTCGTAGACGGGCGTGCCTGCGCCGATAAAGAGCGTGCCCCTGCCCTGAGCGTTGAACAGACCGTAGGTTACGGCTTCGCCCGTTTCGAACGCAACCAGAGAGCCTGTATCGCGGCGGGAAAGCTCGCCCTTGAACGGCTGATATTCGAAGAATACGCTGTTCATAACGCCTTCACCCTTGGTCGAAGTCAAAAATTCGGATTTATAGCCGAACAGTCCGCGCGCGGGAACAAGGAATTCCAGGCGGGTTCTGCTGCCCACTGCGGACATATGCAGAAGCTCGCCCTTGCGGTTGCCCATACTCTGGAAAACCGCGCCCGTTGCGTCGTCGGGAACGTCAACAATCAGCCTTTCGATAGGCTCGTACTTTTCGCCGTTGATTTCCTTATACATTACGCGTGGCGTGGAGACCTGAAATTCGTAGCCCTCCCTGCGCATATTTTCAATGAGAATAGAAAGGTGCATTTCGCCCCTGCCGCATACGCGATAGGAATCTGCCGAGCCTGTCTCTTCTACGCGGAGCGATACGTCGCGCAGAAGTTCTTTGAACAGCCTGTCGTGCAAGTGGCGCGTTGTTACCCACTTGCCGTCCTTGCCGGCAAAGGGAGAATCGTTTACGGAGAAGGTCATTTCAACCGTAGGTTCGGTAATTTTTACAAATTTGTGCGGTTCCACGCAGTCGGTAGAGCACACCGTGTCGCCGATATTAATCTTTTCAAGTCCGGAAAAGCAGACGATATCGCCCGCGCGGGCGGATTCGCAATTTACGCGGCTCAAGCCCTCGATCTGATACAGGTTTGCTATCTTGCCGGGCTGCTTTAACGTCTGGTTGTTGTAGTTGGTTACTACCACCGACTGACCTGCGTTGACGACGCCGCGCTCGATTCTGCCTATGCCGATACGACCTACGTAGTCGCTGTAGTCGATTGACGAGCAGAGTATCTGCGTGGGACCTTCGTCGTCCACTTCCATGGGCTGAATGTGCGAAAGAATGGTATCGAAGAGGGGCGACAAGTCCTTACCGGGCTGATTCAGGTCAAGGGTAGCCGTGCCGTCGCGACCCGAACACCATACAACGGGGCTCATAAGCTGGTCGTCGGAGGCGTCAAGCTCTAATAAAAGCTCTAAAATTTCGTCCTGGACTTCGTTTAAACGAGCGTCGGGACGGTCGATTTTATTTACTACGATTATAAGGCGATGCCCCATTTCAAGCGCTTTCTGCACAACGAAACGGGTCTGAGGCATGGGACCTTCGGCCGCGTCCACCAGAACGAGAACGCCGTTGACCATCATCATTACGCGCTCGACCTCGCCCGAGAAATCGGCGTGACCCGGAGTGTCGACTACGTTGATTTTTACGCCGTTATAGTGAAGCGACGTATTCTTTGCAAGAATGGTTATACCCCTCTCGCGTTCAAGGTCGCCCGAGTCCATAACTCTTTCGTCGACAGCCTGATTTTCACGGAAGGTATGGCTCTGTTTGAGCATTGCGTCGACAAGCGTGGTCTTGCCGTGGTCGACGTGGGCGATAATCGCCACGTTTCTTAAATCGTTTCTTATCATAAAAGCCTCTTTAGGGTAAAATTAAAAACGTAAATAATTTTATTATAAACCGTGCCGTTTGGCAATTATTTTGGCATTATTTTTTGTAAAATTCGGACTTTGTTTGCCGTTCAAACAATTTTAAAATTATTTGCATACATTCGTTGCGTCCGTCGCCGTTTTCAAAGGCGTGAGTAAGAAAGCAAGCCTCGTAAACCGCTTCGGTTATGGGCATTTCAACGCCGTATTTTTCGCCGAGCAATTTCATTGCCTTGGCAGTGCTTACGCCCTCGGCAAGTTTGGAAAACCTTTCGCCCCTGGCAAGCATTTCGCCGTAGCGGCGGTTGTTGGAATACTCCGAAAACAGCGTGGTTTCATAGTCGCCAAGGTGGGCAAGACCGTAGGCGGAATTAAAGCTGCCGCCCATAGCCTTTATAAGAGAGGCGACTTCAAACGCGCCGCGCGCCATCAGGGGACCCTTTAAGCTGACGTAGCCGCTTCCGTCCAGTATGCCCGCCACTATGCCCATTACGTTCTTTGCCGCCGCGCCGACCTCGGTGCCGATTAAGTCGTTACCGTAATAGAAACGGATTAGATTACTTTTGAAATTGTCGGCAAGAAAGCGCGTCAGCTCGGGATTGGCGCTGTCGATTACCATGCAGTTGGGAATACCCTTTAAAAATGCCTGAATGTGTCCCGGACCTACCCATACGGCGATATTTTGCGGCGATACGCCGCTTTCTGCAACCACTTCAGAAAGGCGCTTGCCCGTTTCGACCTCTATGCCCTTCATACAGAGCACGAACTTTTTGTCCGCAACGGGGAAGGCGATAACCTTTTGCATGAACGAACGGAGCGACTGCGCGGAAATTGAAATTATTATAATTTCGCTTTCGGCAACAGCATGTCCCAAATCGGAAGTTAAACGTATGCCTTTATCGAGGGTAACGTATTCGTTTTTACCCTCGCGCTTTAAGGTTTCGAAGGAGTTTCTTCCCTCCTCGCCCCAGAGTATTACGTTGTTTTTGAGCACCGTGGCGTGATACCATGCTATAAAAGAGCCCCATCTGCCACAGCCCAGAACGCTGATTTTCATATGCTTTTTCTTTCCTGTAACGCGCGGGAGAGAGTGACCTCGTCGGTGTATTCCAGCTCTCCGCCTATAGGTATGCCGTGAGCTAAGCGAGTGACCTTGACGCCCAGGGGCTTTAAGAGCTTTGCGATATACATTGCGGTGGCTTCGCCCTCCACGTCGGGATTGGTCGCCATTATTACTTCGGTTACGTCGCCGTCGATGCGGGCAAGCAATTCCTTTATGCGGATATCGTTCGGGCCTATGCCGTCCATTGGCGAAATTACGCCGTGCAGAACGTGATATACGCCCCTGAACTCGCGCAGTTTTTCCATTGCGATTACGTCCTTAGGCTCCTTAACCACGCATATTACCGACTTGTCGCGCGATTTACAGATATCGCAGACCTCGTCCTCGGTAAAATTTCCGCAAACCTTGCAGTAGCGCACCCTGCGCTTGCACTCGGTTATGCACTGCGCAAACTCCTTGGCTTCCTCGTCGGACATGCCGATTATCTTGTAAGCGTACCGCTGAGCCGTCTTTTTGCCCACCCCGGGAAGTTTTGTAAACTGATTGATGAGCCTGCCTATAGGCTCGATAAAAACGTCCATTTATTTCCTTTTAAAAAGTTCTTAAAGCAGTCCGCCCAGACCGCCGGCGTTGCCGAACGGTCCCATCTTTTCGTTGTAGACCTCTTCAGCCTTCTTGTATCCGTCGTTAATTGCCGCCATAATCAAATCTTCAAGCATTTCAACGTCGTCCTCGTCGGTAAGGTCTACCGTACCGGAGATATTGCTGCCGAATTCTATGCCGTTTATAATCTTTTTGGCGTTCATATACACGACTACGGTTTCGTCGCCCTCAACGCCGCCGCCCGAAGTGCCTACAATCTCCCAGTCTTCAAGCTCCTTATCCACTTCCTGCATCTGCTCCTGCATCTTCTGAGCCTGCTTCATAATATTCTGCATGTTGCCCATGCCGCCGCCTTTATATCCCATAATAAAATCTCCTTATTTTACCGCTTTTGCGGATTTTTGCCGACTTTACGGCTATTTTACGTCTACGTCGAAACCTTTAAAGTTTTCCCTTAAACGCCTTTCGGCGCTCTCGTATTTGTCCTCCGCCTTGCCCTTAAGGCGCACCTCGTGCGAGAATACGCCCAGCTCTGCAAGGGCGTCCTTTATATATCGCGAATTATCCTCGCGCGTGAGCGGCTTATACACGGCGTCGGAGTCGGTATAAAATATTATCTTGTCGCCCTCGAATTCGCTCTCTAAATCCATACAGAGCGTGAACAGCACCGCGTTGCGGCGGGTGGTTCTGAACAGCCGCAAAAACTTGCCGAACACCTGCTTTTTCTGCTCGTCGGTTAAAGAACCAACCTGTGCGGGCGCACCCTGCGGGGCGGCTTCCCAAAGCGTCGGCTGATTGAACCGAGGCTTAGGTTCTTCGGTTACGTTATTTGCAGGTCGATTAAAGGGGCTATCCCCGACATCTTCTGCCTTGAGCCCGGATTCAGGAGCTCTTGCGAAATCCTGCGCGGACTCTTTTTGCGCAGGAGCGATTGCGTTA
>JBJEUZ010000125.1:0-9961 GCA_051884095.1 Candidatus Coproplasma sp. | reverse complement strand
CAACTGTCTGGGCATTTGCCATGTAGGTTTTCATTGTTTACTCCTTACCCTTATTCTGTGAAAATCGTTATTTAACGATATAATTTACTTTATCGCCTGAATGTAAAACTATTTTATTATTAAATGAAATTTATGTCAAGCCGTTTTGTGTTTAGTTTATAAAGTTTTTTGTAAAATTTAAAATTATTTTTTTTAAGCCCTGAAACAATGCTAAACTGCAGCAAACGCGTGAGTTTTTTTGGAAATTACGCATAAATTTGCCGCGGCGCTATCGCGCCGCGGCTCAATCTTTTTGCTGGTTTTGTATTAATTTGCGGTCTATTTTGTTAGGACCGCCTTAATTCTTTTAACGCCTGCGGATACGTTTTCCTGCTTGACGATTTTGAAGGTTCCCAGCTCGCCCGTATGCTCGGCGTGAGGTCCGCCGCAGATTTCCTTTGAGAACTCGCCGATAGAGTAGGTTTTAACCTTTTCGCCGTATTTGCTTTCGAAAAGTCCCGTAAAGCCGAGCTCCTTCGCGCGTTCAAGGCTCATCTCTTCCATAACGACGGGGATATCCTGAGCGATAATATCGTTGACCTGCTTTTCAACTTCGGCAACCTCTTCGGGCGTCAGCTTGCGCGCGAAGTTGAAGTCGAAGCGAAGGCGTTCTTCGGTGATGTTGGAGCCCTTCTGCTGAATGTCGGGCGAGCACACGTTTTTGAGCGCCGCATGCAGAAGGTGGGTTGCCGTATGAAGGCGGGTGGTTTCCTCCTTGTGGTCGGCAAGACCGCAGGCGAACTTCTGCTCGCTGCCCGCGCGCGACTTTTCCTGATGCTCGGCAAACGCCTTCTCGTAGCCGGCAACGTCCACTTCAAGTCCCTTTTCCGCAGCCATTTCGCGGGTGATTTCAACGGGGAAGCCATAGGTATCGTACAGGTGGAAGGTAGTAACGCCGTCTATCGTCGCGCCCGCGCCGAAGGTGGCCGCTACCTTTTCAAATTCCCTTATGCCCTGCGCGAGGGTCTTGGAAAACTTGTCCTCTTCCTTGTTGAGTTCTTCCTCAATCTTTGCGGCGTTAGCAACAAGTTCGGGGTAGACGTCGGCATACTTTTCGATTATGGTCTTGGAAATTTTATCGAGCGCGCCCTGGGGCAGACCTATATCCCTGCCGAAACGCACCGCGCGCCTGATTATTCTCCTTAAAATGTAGCCCTGGTCGGTGTTAGAGGGAACTATGCCCTTGGTATCGCCCAGCATAAAGGTTGCCGTTCTTACGTGGTCTAAAACCACGCGGAACGCCTTGGTGACCTGTTCGCTTTCGCCGTATTTACGTCCCGTAAGCTCTTCAATCTTTTCAATCGCCTTTTCAAAGATATCGGTTTCGTAGACGCTGTCCTTGCCGTTGAGAATGCACAGCGTTCTTTCAAGACCCATACCCGTATCCACGTTGCGCTGAGCCAAGGGTTCGTACTTGCCCTCAGCATTCTTGTTGTACTGCATAAATACGTCGTTCCAGATTTCGAGGAAGGTTCCCGAGGGAGCCATATCGAACTGGTCGCTTGAAAGTTTGTCCGCCTCCGCGTGGTTGCGGATAATGTGCATTTCGGTGTCGGGTCCGCAGGGGCCGGTAGTACCCGCAGGTCCCCACCAGTTGCCGCTCTTGGGCAAGAAGTACACGTTTTGGGGCAAAATGCCGCATTCTATCCACTTTTTTGCGCTCTCTTCGTCGCGGGGACAGTCGCTATCGCCCGCAAAGCAGGTTACGGCGATATCTTCAACTGGTATGCCGAGATAGTCGGGCGAGGTCAGAAATTCAAACGACCAGGGAATCATCTGCTCCTTGAAGTAGTCGCCGAGCGACCAGTTGCCGAGCATCTCGAAGAAGGTGCAGTGCGAGGAATCGCCCACCTCGTCGATATCGCCCGTTCGCACGCACTTCTGCACGTCGGTAAGGCGCTTGCCCGCGGGATGTCTTTCGCCCAAAAGATAGGGAACGAGGGGGTGCATGCCCGCAGTAGTGAACAGAACCGTAGGGTCGTTTTCGGGAATGAGCGACGCCGAAGGTATTACGGCATGACCCTTGCTCTTAAAAAAGTCGAGATATAAATTTCTTAACGTTTCGCTTGTCAAAGTTTTCATATTTCTTACCTGTATAAATTATTTTTCAGTAGCTATTTTAGCACAGCGCAAAATAACAGTCAAATTTTAGAGCCGACTATTTATTTTTTATTGATTGAAAAGCCGTCCTTGCCGTCCTTAACCGCATAGCCCAGGGAATCGATTTTTGCGCGGAGCGCGTCCGCGGCAGCCCAATCGCGCGCCTTTTTAGCCTGCCAGCGCTCTTCGGCAAGCGCCTTTACCTCTTCGGGAATTTCGTCCGCAGGCGCCTTTACGGCAACTTCGGCAAGGTAAGATGCGGGAGTTTTTCTGAACAACCCCAACAGCGAATAGGTCTTTTTAATCTGATAAACGTCCTCGCGGCAGCTTTCGTCCCCTGCGGCAAGTTTTTTGGACACAGTTTTGAACAGCCCGAACAAATCCGACAGCGCGAGAGCGGTATTGAAGTCGTCGTCCATAGCCGAATTGAATTTTTGGTCTATCTCGGGATTGCCCGCGCCGCCCTCGCCGAACTTTTCTTCTACCGCAGAAATAATCTTATAAAATTCGGTAAGGTGCCTTTCGGCTTCGGAGAAGAGGGTATCGGTTACGTTTATATCGTTCCTGTAATTGGTCTGCAACAGGGCGAACTTGATTGCCTCGTTGGTGTATTTTTTGAGCAAATCGTCCAAAAGCAGGCTGTTGCCCAGAGATTTCGACATCTTCTGACCGTTTACTTTGATGAGCCCGTTGTGGGTCCAATATTTTACGAAGCGCTTGCCCGTAAGGCTTTCGGTCTGGGCGATTTCGTTTTCGTGGTGGGGGAATATAAGGTCTCTGCCGCCGCCGTGAATGTCTATCTGTTCGCCGAACGCGGCGCGGTTCATAGCAGAGCACTCTATATGCCAGCCGGGTCTGCCGTTGCCCCAGGGCGACTGCCAGAAAATTTCGCCCTCCTTAGCCGCCTTCCACAGCGCGAAGTCGGCGGGGTTCCTCTTCTCCTCGGTATTATCTACGCGCACGCCGTCGAGCATATCTTCGACCGAGCGGTTGGAAAGGCAGCCGTAGCCCTTGAACGAGGTTACGTCGAAGTACACGTCGCCGCAAGGCGTTGCGTATGCGTGACCCTTTTCGATGAGCGCGGAGATAAAATCCTGAATATTTTCGATATTCTGGGTCGCCTTGAGCCAGAGCGAGGGGTCGTCGATATCCATTTCGCGCATGGTGCAGTCGATTTTGTCAATCATCTGGGCGGCGTACTTGTCCGCAGGTATGCCCGTTTCCCTGGACTTTGCGATAATTTTGTCGTCCACGTCGGTGTAATTGCGCGCATACGTTACGGCATAGCCCTTCTTTTCGAGATATTTTCTGATTATATCGTAAATGAGCGCCTGAAAGCCGTGACCTATGTGCGCCTCGCCCGAGACGGTGATGCCGCAGGCGTACATTTTGACCTTGCCCTCTTCGATTGGCGTAAATTCTTCCTTAGTCCTGGTCAGCGTGTTGTAAATTCTCATATTCTTCAACTTCCTTATTGCTTAAAATTTGCAGTTTTTCTTCAAGGGCAAACACCCTTTCGCGCAGAGCGCACAGTTCCTTTACGACGGGATCTTCCCTCTCCTGATATAAATCAACCCCGTCCTTGCTTCCGCCTATTCGCACGACTCTTGCAGGAACGCCCACAACGGTTGCGTGCGGGGGAACGTTGCGCAGAACCACCGCGCCCGCGCCGACCTTTGCAAAGTCGCCGACGGTGATATTGCCTAGAATCTTTGCGCCTGCGGAAATTACGCAGTTTTTGCCCACCGTGGGGTGGCGTTTACCCGTCTGCTTGCCCGTGCCGCCCAGCGTACAGCCCTGATACAGCACCGTACCTTCGCCCACTTCGGCGGTTTCGCCTATGACGACGCCGTTGCCGTGGTCGATAAACACGCCCGCGGCAATCTTTGCGGCGGGGTGAATTTCTATGCCCGTTACTCGCTTGGACCATTGACTGACTATCCTTGCCGCAAGTTTTAAGTGCATCCTGTACAGTCGGTTAGCCAGACGGTGATGTGAGAGCGCCTTGACGCCCGAATAGGTCAGCCAGATTTCAAACTTGTTACGCGCGGCTGGGTCGTTTGCCATTGCCGCGTTTATATCCTTGCGTAGTCTTTTAAAAAACAAAATTTTTACCTTCTTATATTATAATATGTACGCGCGTGCGCGAAGTTACGGCGCTTGCCGAGCTATATATTACTCAGGATAAGCGCGGCGGAAAATAAGAGAAAAAATGCGCGCGCCTTTACCTATGTAAAGGCGCGCGTGCGCTGTTCCACTTTACTTCATCTGCAAACGCAGACCTTGTATCTCCTTTCGGGGAGTAGCCGCGGGGTATTGGCCCGACCTTAGACTTAACGTCCGGGCAGCGCATACCTTAAGCGGAAAAGGGAAAACTTTCAGCCGGTGATTTTCCTCTCTGCATTCTTCCGTATCTAAAGATTTTCTGCCATGCGGTTCTATTGAGTTGTATATATTATATGACGGAAAAGCGAAATTTGCAAACGTTTTTATCAAGTTTTATCCGACAGTTTAAAAACGTTGCGCGACTGTCCCAGCACGAATATGTGGTCGTCGTCGCGGAAGGTGTAATCGGGCATAGGCGCGGGATTCAGCGTACTGCCGTTCTTTATGGCGATTATGTTTATCTTATACTTCTTGCGCACGTCCAGCTCGAGAATGGTCTTGCCTCTCCACTCCTTCAAGATGGGCACTTCGAAAATCGCGTAGCCGTCGGCAAGGGCGATATAGTCGAATATGTTGTTGCCGTTGTGGCGAATGGCGAGCTTGTCGGCGGTTTCGCCGTCGGCGTAAATTATCTCGTCCGCGCCGATTTTTTTGAGCAAATCGCACTGTATTTCATCGCGTGCGCGCGCCGCAACGTACTTTGCGCCCAGTTTTTTCAACGTTATGGTAGTAATCATCGAAGCCTCGAGATTGTCTCCTACGGTGATAAAGCAGATATCGAACGAAGGAATATCCAGCGCGCGCAGTACGTCCTCGTTGGTATATTCGGCTATACGTGCGTCGTCAAACCGACTGGCTATATGCTTTATTCTTTCGGCGTTACTGTCAAGCACCAGGACGTCGTGCCCTAGCTCCTGCATTTTTTCGGCAAGGTGAGTACCAAGACGACCCATACCGATTATCAAAACAGATTTTTTCATACAATTTTCCTTAAAATTATCCTATAATTATGTGTTCAGGCACGCGCAGAATGGTTACGGGACTGCGCTCCTTGGCGAACACGAGTATCATTGTGTAGCCGCCCACCCTTCCGAAAAACATCAGAACAATAAGCAAAAGTTTTGAAGCTACGTGAAGCCCTGCGGTTATCCCGCGGGAAAGGCCCACCGTACCGACCGCCGAAATCACTTCGAACACGATATCGCCCGTAGTTAAGCCGCTTGCCGCCTCGATAGCCGATATCGCTACGGCGCAAATAATTATTGCCGCGACGTAGAGCGACATAATTACGCTTGCCTGGTGCAGAGCGTCGTCCTCAAGTTTGCGCCTGAACACGTGCGTTTCGGAATAGCGTTTGGCAGTTGCAATCATAAAGAAGAACAATACCGCAACCGTAGTGGTCTTTACGCCGCCCGCGGTGGAGCCGGGACTTCCGCCTATGAACATATATACCGCGGTCAAAATGCTTCCCGCATTGGAAAGATTAGCGGTGTTTATCGTATTGAAGCCCGCCGTCCTGGGCGTTACGGACAGGAACATAGAAGCTAAAATTTTAGTTCCCGCGTCGTAATTGCCTATGGTCTGAGGGTTGTTCCATTCGAATACGGCGAACAATACCCAGCCGACGCTTATCAGAAAGCCGGTTGTGGCCAGTGCGATTTTTGCGTGGAGAGAGTAGCTTTTAAGCCTGTGCTTGTGCTTTACGACGTCGCCCCATACGAAAAAACCTATGCCGCCGATTATAATAAGAAGACAGACGACTATGTTTACGAGAGGGTCGGAAACGAATGCGCAGAGCGAGTCCTGACCGTAGGAGTCGGTTATAGTAAAGCCCGCGTTGCAGAACGCCGAAACCGAAGTGAATACCGACTGCCAAATGCCCTGTCCCCAGCCGAATTCCGGCACGAAAGAAAAACACAATAAAAACGCGCCGATAAATTCAAAGGCGAACGTGCCGATAAGAATGTACTTTACCAGACTCTTTACGCCTTCAAGATTTACCGAGCCCGCCGACTGCATTACCAGCTTACGCTTTGAAAGGGACGTCCTCTTCTGAATATACAGAAAGAAAATGGAGATTATGGTTATAAAGCCCAATCCGCCCACCTGTATTAGGAGAAGAATTATCGCCTGACCGAAGTACGACCAATGCGTCGCCGTGGGTACTACCGAAAGCCCTGTAACGCAGGTTGCGCTGGTTGCCGTAAACAATGCGACGAGAAAGTCAACCTCGCCCGAATTAATTGCCGCGGGGATACATAACAGCCCCGTTCCTATCAGAATTATTACCAGAAAGCTGAGTGCGACGACCGCAGCAGCCGGCAATCTGAACCTGATTTTTCCTACCATACCAATAGTATTATACTTCTTTCCGTCGCAAAAATCAACATTAAAAGCCGAGAGTGGACATCAAAAATCAAAATTTAATTATTTTGTAATAAATTAACACTTTTTACGATAATTTGTTATTTTGTGCGTTATTTTCCTTGACTTTAACACATATATATAATACAATATTTAAAAGATGTAAAATTCTAACAAAGGAGTTAATTCAATGAAAAGGGAAAGAATCGAAGAGATTGCAGACATCCTTGACAAACGCGGCAAAATGACGCTTGAACAGCTAGAAGAAGTATTTCCTAACGTTTCGCAAATGACGCTCAGGCGCGACCTTTTTCAGCTTGAAGAGGACGGCAGAATTATAAGAATTCGCGGCGGCGCGATGTCGGTTAAGGAGGTGCAGAAGGTTTCAGGCGAAGCCTACACCAAAAAGACCACCATCAATACCGACGCAAAGATAGTTATAGCGCAGAAGGCGGCAACGCTGGTCGACGAGGGAATTTCATTCTTCCTTGACGGCGGCACGACGGCAATGTATCTTTCAAAGGAAATGCCCGATATCAAATGTAACGTTTTTACAAACGGCATTGCTGTTGCAATGGAGCTTGCGCAGAAAAAGAACGTTACCATAACCGTAGTGGGCGGACAGCTTATGAAGGATAACCTTTCCACTTCCTCGCCCGCGGCAAAGGAATACTTTGCGCTCACCAATTTTGAAATTGCGATAGTTTCCGCTACGGCGTTCACGCCCGAAAACGGATTCAGCTGCAACAGCCAGATTGAAGCCGACCTTTTAAAGCAGGTATTCAAAAAGGCAAGGCACGTTTATATGATGCTGGACAGCTCCAAAATCGGCAAAATCAATCCCTATACCTTTGCGCAAATCGAAGATATCGACGTTTTGATTACCGACGACACCTTCCCCAAGGAATACAAGGCGCTCTTCGAGCAGTACAATATTGTAGTTATGTAACTTAAAAATGATAAACCAACTAAAAGGCTAACGAATTTTCCGTTAGCCTTTTTCTTTTATTGCCTTGCAGACGGATGATTACGTCCGGATTGTAGCGGCGTAACCTTCCAATATGCTGATAATTTCTTGTTCGTTTTTATAATACGCGGCGTCGCACTGCTCTAAAATATTTTCGGCTCTTTCGTCGCTGTCTTTTTCTAAAACCAGATGCGCCTCGTATGCCGCTTTAAGCGTTTTTATGTGTTGCGGCGGCAAAACGGTCTCTAAAATCTCCATCTCTTTTTGTAAATCGCCCGTGTTTGAAACGTTGTCGAAATATTGTGCGTGCCCGCCGTTATTGACTTCGCTGAGGTAGGTCATCAGTTCTGCATACGGCGACTGCGCCTGCTCCTTTGTCCACAGCTCCCACATTTCATTCCCCTGCCTATTAAATTTTATCTGTTCTTCAGTCTGTTCAACTTCCTTTTTCTTTAAAAACCTTTTCTTAATTAAACCAAATAATCCCATAAAATTAACTCCTTGTTAATTCTATAATATTATCGAAACGGCGCAAATCTTCAATCGCTCCACTTGTGGGTGTTCAGCGTTCTGTCCTTGATATCGTCGTAAAACTCAAAATATCTTGCGCGGATTTCGTCCACCGTCTGCGCGCCACGAATGTAGCCCAACATTTCGTCCAGCTCTTCGGGAGTGTAGTCGGCGGGGTCAAATTCCCCGTCCATTGCCTGCGCAAGGCGCATTAAATCGAGGTTGGAAGCGTTCATTTTATTTCCTGCTGAGATAAGCCTTGACGGGAGGGAACATAGTCACCGCGTCAAAGACCAGATTTATTCCAAAGTATATTATGTGCATCTGAATATGTTCTACGTCGCACAACAACAAGAAGGCGAGCACCAGCTCTATTACGCCCTTGGCGAGATAATAGATACAGCGCTCCGAGCGGGCGATTCGGCTGAACGCATGGTTGAACGCATGCGCGCCCTCCATAAGTCCTATAAGCCCCCAAGCGATAGCGATTATCGTAAAGGCTGCCTCGTACTCTACCATAATCAGGATACTGAGCGCAATCATTACCAGCGATGTTGCCGTAACGTTGGAGTGAGTGTGGACGTATTCCTTTGCGCGCACGGCAAAGATAAACTGACCCAGACCTATCGCCGCCATAAAGCCGCCGACCAAGTACGGGAAAACCGACTGGATAATACCCGGCAAGCTGACGCAGACCACGCCCACCACTAAATATACGACCGACATTATATAGTGCACGGTCATTTCGGAAAGGTGCGTTGCCTTAGTAATTTTTTTAATGTTGGATTCGGCGGAAAATTCCTCTATAAGGAAGTCCCCGTAACCTATCCTTTCCGTCGCCGCGTCTGCGGCGGCAGATTCCGAATCAAAGCCCTTAAACGAATATTCCTCTTCGTCGCCTATAACGGTAGCCTGCTCTCCGTGTTTACGGATGGCTACGGCAGTATCGGCGGAATAACCCGTATAGGAATATTCCTCGTCATCTTCAACCATAATTCCCACCTGACAGCCGAAAAAATCGACTTGTAACGGCGTTTTGCGCCGAACGACAAACTTATCGTTAAACGTATTAGCGTTGCAAAAGTTCTTGCCGCCCTACTGAACGCACGGCAGAAGTTTGCCGCAAGATTTTCCGACGCGCTTTTCGCTTGACAAATTTGTCTGTATATATATTATCAGAAATTTACCGTTCTGTCAATACCGCTTAAGCAACTGCATAAATACCCACAGGCGCAAGTGCGCATATGAACGCGTTTGAATTATGATTGACTATAAATATCGGGTTATAAATATAGAAAGCGGCGGCGCAAAAAAGGCGCCGCCGCTTCTCTTTACCTTACAAATTTTAAGATTCGGATTCGTAATGGCAGTCGGAATACTGCGTGGGGGGCATCGTTTCGCCTTCGCCCACGTAAACGGTATTGATTACCTTACCCTTGCCGTCGATTACCTTGTAAGAACCCGACTTAGGGCAAGTATCTCCGCAATTCAATCTCATAGTAGTACCTCCGTATTACTAATATCTGCAGATTTCAGGAAAATATCCGCGCAGGCAAAAATTGTCGTCCGCTCGGCTTAATCAACAAGTTGAACGCCGTTTTCGGTAACCGCTCGCGCCTTTCTCCTTGCGCTCGCGCGGTTTGATACAAACCGCGTTTATATCTCGCATCACAACCAACGTACCGTATCTCCTGCTATAAAAAAGTTTTGATAAAATTTTTAAAACCTTTTTACTTGTTCAGGTTTTATGCTATAATGAATAAAAAATAAATAATGATTTTTTATATGATACTGGTATAAAAATTGATGATTCTT
>JBJEUZ010000124.1:0-2278 GCA_051884095.1 Candidatus Coproplasma sp. | reverse complement strand
CGGGGCGCTTTTTTTAAAAAAGCCGCCGCCGCTAAAAACGGCGGCGGCAAAGTATTGGTAAGTTTTTTATCTTTCGAATATGACGTGTCTGGGGCAGACGCTTACGCAGGTCTTGCAGCCCGTGCACTTGGTATAGTCGAATACGGGCAGATTGTCAACAATGGTAATCGCGCCGTGAGGACATTTCTTTGCGCAAAGACCGCAGGCAATACAGCCTATCTTGCAGCTGTTCATAACGTCCTTGCCCTTGCACTTGGAAGAGCATGCAACGTAAACGGGAGCAGAGGCGGGTATGCGCTCGATAATGCCCTTGGGGCATGCGTTGATGCACGCGCCGCAGCTTACGCACTTGTCGGGGTCTACCTTTGAAAGTTTGTTATCAATGGTAATCGCACTTTCGGGGCAGGCAGCAGCGCAGTCGCCGCAGCCTAAGCATCCGTATTTGCATACCAGATTGCCGCCCAAAAGCGACGAGTTAGCCGCACAGGTGGGGTTGCCGTGATATTCAAACGCTTGCTTTGCGTTTTCAAGACCGCCCGCGCACTTAACAATAGCTACCGTGCGCTCTTCGTCCTTGAGCTCTATGCCCAAAATCTGAGCAATTTCAGCTTTCTTTTCGGGAGAAGTAACGTGGCAGGCAGAAAGCTCGCCTTCGCCGCTTGCAAGTTTATTCGCAAAGCCGGCGCAGCCGCTGCAACCGCAACCGCCGCAGTTGGCGCCCGCAAGGTTTTCCAAAATCTTTGTAACCTTTTCGTCCATATCGACCTTGAACACCTTGCCTACAATAAGTATCGCCGCCACGATTACGATGGCTATGCCAACTAAGATGCCCGCGACTATGCCGACAGTTTTCCAGGTCTCTCCGTTTATTTCGCCTAAACTGACTAGTAAATTCATTTTGCCAAATCCCTCCTTACTGAATGTAGGTGAATACCATAAACGCCATACAAATGAACGCCGCGGTTACCATAGAGATGGGGAAGCCCGCAAGGTATTTGCCTGATTTAACGCAGTTGAGCTTTTCGCGCATACCGCTCATTATTACCATAACGAGGGTGAAGCCTAATCCTGCGAACAGAGCGTATAAAACCGCCCAGCCGTAGTTCATAGTCGCGTTGCCGATAATCGAGGACATATCGCCTATAACCAGTTCGCACACGCCTAGCACGGCACAGTTGGTGGTAATAAGCGGCAGGTACACGCCCATTGCGTTGTACAGCGAGGGCGAAACCTTCTGAATTATCTTTTCAAGCATCTGCACGAGGGAAGCTATTATGAATATGAATACAATAATTTCCAGGAACGCAAAATTCAAGGGAACCATAACGTATTCGTAAATAGGATAGGTAACGGCGGTTGCAAGCACCATTACGATGGTAACGGCAACGCCCATGCCCAGGGCGGAGGAAGTCTTTTTGCTCACGCCGAGGAAGGGGCAGATACCGTAGGTTTTAACCGTGATAAAGTTGTTTGTAAGCACCGCAGCAAGAATTATCGCAATAAAAGTACCCATAATTATTCGCCCTCCTTTACAGCCGCGGTATCAGCCGCGGGTATTTCCGTGGGTTCGTCCTGTGCGTTTAAAAGGTTTTCGCGCGCAAGCCTGTTTGCCTTGACCCTCTGTGCGCGCTGGAATCTGTCGATAATAGCCGTGAACGCACATATTGAAAGTCCGTAAACTATGAACGCGCCGGCGGGGGTTGCAAACATTCCTATGCTGAAGCTCATAATCTTTGCGCCGAACAGCGAGCCGGAACCGATAAATTCGCAGATGATGCCCATTACGGTGAGCGCAAGAGTGAATCCGACGCCGTTTGCAAGTCCGTCTACCGCAGATTCGGCAACCGTGTGCTTGTTTGCAAACGCTTCGGCTCTGCCTAGGATTATACAGTTTACGACTATCAGCGCAAGGAAGCCGCCCAGCGCGTCGTATACGTCGGGCATAAACTTTTCAAGCACCATTCTTATAAGGGTAACCAGCGTTGCGATAACCACTATATAGCAGGGTATGCGCACTTCGTTGGGAATAACCTTTCTCAAAGCCGAAATAATTACGTTGCTGAGCGTCAGAACGACAATTACCGCAAGTCCCATTTCCATAGCCGAAAGTGCGGAGGAGATAAGTCCCAGGGTGGGGCAGGTACCCAGCACCAGCATAAACGTGGGGTTAGAGAAAATAATGCCGTCAAGCGTTATCTTTTTATACTTATTCATTATGCGTCCACCTCCGGAAGTTCCATATCGGGATTTGCAATACAGTTGTCGTAGTTGCCGAGCG
>JBJEUZ010000123.1:0-2287 GCA_051884095.1 Candidatus Coproplasma sp. | reverse complement strand
CCAATTACAGCCCCAAGAACTAATCAGATTGATATGCGACGGCGGAAGGCTACTTCCGCCCCGACTTATTTTTAAAAAGGAAATATTATGCAACACCAAAGAGTACTTATTCTCGATTTCGGCGGACAATACAACCAGCTTATCGCAAGGCGCGTGCGCGAACTCAACGTTTTCTGCGACCTGTTGCCCTGCGATATGAGCCTTGAAAAAATCAAGGAATATAACCCTATCGGCATAATCTTCACGGGCGGGCCCAACAGCGTTTACGAGGACGGTTCACCCAAAATCGACCCTGCGGTATTCACTCTCGGCGTGCCCGTGCTGGGTATCTGCTACGGTTGTCAGCTTATGGCGCACACCCTCGGCGGCGTGGTGGAACGCGCTTCCGCAAGCGAATACGGCAAGGCTGAGGTTGAGTACGTTCAGTCTCCTTTAACCAAAGATATGCCCGAAAAGGCTGTCTGCTGGATGAGCCATACCGACAGAATTACCCGTCTTCCCGATGGCTTTAAAATGCTTGCCAAGAGCGAGCTTTGCCCCTTCGCGGCGTTCGGGGACGAGGAAAGAAAGCTGTACGGCGTTCAGTTCCACCCCGAAGTAAACCACACCTTTATGGGAACCACCATTCTTAAAAATTTCCTCTACGAGGTATGCGGAGCCCAAGGCGACTGGACAATGTCCAATTTCGTTGCCAATCAGATTGCCGCTCTCAAGGAAAAAATCGGCGATAAAAAGGTCTTGTGCGCAATGTCGGGCGGCGTCGATTCCGCGGTTGCCGCAACGCTCATTCATAAGGCCGTAGGCGACCAGCTGACTTGCGTATTCGTCGATCACGGACTATTGAGAAAGTACGAAGCCGACGAGGTTATGTCCGTATTCAAGGACGGGTTGGGAATGAACCTTATTAAGGCTGACGACGGAAAAATCTTCCTTGAAAAGTTGAAGGGAGTTTCCGACCCCGAAACAAAGAGAAAGATAATCGGCGAGCAGTTTATCCGCTCGTTTGAAAAGCAGGCTAAGGCTATCGGAAAGGTAGATTTTCTCGTTCAAGGCACTATATATCCCGACGTAATCGAAAGCGGCAAGGGCAAGAGCGCGGTAATCAAATCGCACCACAACGTGGGCGGACTTCCCTCAGTTGTCGACTTCAAGGAGATAATCGAACCCCTCCGCGACCTGTTCAAGGACGAGGTGAGAAAGGTAGGCTTCGAACTCGGACTTCCCAAAAACGTAGTAATGCGCCAGCCCTTCCCCGGACCCGGACTTGCCATAAGAATTATGGGCGAAGTTACCGAAGAAAAGCTGGAAACCCTGCGCGACAGCGACTATATCCTGCGCGAAGAGATTGCGCGTGCGGGGCTCGATACCGAAATCTGGCAGTACTTCACGGTAATCACCAACTCCAAGACGGTGGGCGTTCAGGGCGATTTCAGAACGTATGAAAACGTAATCGCCATCCGTGCGGTAACCTCTCTCGACGCAATGACGGCGGATTGGGCAAGGATTCCATACGACGTGCTCGAAACCATTTCAACCAGAATCGTCAACGAAGTCAAGCACGCAAACCGCATTGTCTACGACATAACCAGCAAACCCCCCGCAACCATAGAGTGGGAGTAATCCGGTAAAAACTTTTAAAATTTTAGAATAAATAAGAGATACGACGACACAAGTGGCATTAATTTGCGTAAATCTGATTACGGAACGTTTATCGGACGCGCGCGGAATTGCCCTTGTGTCTTTTTGTGTTCAAAGGAGAAAAAATATGCCTAAAAATCAGTTTCAGCGAATGGTATTCGCATTCATTACGGTTGTAATAACAGTGCACGCCTACATATTTTACAGCCTTTACGTGGTCAACGGCGAATTCTTTTCAAGCGTGGAGGGCGCAAGCGGCGTTCTGGACGGAATTAACAGGCTGGGCGGCGTTTACGCCTTCGGCGCGTATCTTCCAATATGGGCGCTTGTACTCATAGAGTTTGCGTTCGCCTACACCCTTGAAGTCGCCGTCGGCAGTCCGCTTTCGTTCAGATTGGCTTCAAAAAATTTCGATATGCGCACCACGCACCCCGTAATATTCGAAAGCGCGGTAATCTGTGCTACGGTGGGCATTATGTGCCCGTCAATGAGCTTTATTGCGGCGTTTATGTATTACCCGTATTATGCTGGCTTTAACTTCCTTACGCTTTTGGCTAACTGGCTCAAACTCGTCTGCTTCAATTTCCCGTTCGCGTTCTTTACTCAACTGTTCTTCATTCAGCCGACCGTAAGAACGGTGTTCAAATTT
>JBJEUZ010000122.1:0-10073 GCA_051884095.1 Candidatus Coproplasma sp. | reverse complement strand
AAAATTAGGCGCGTCTTATATCTAAATTGCGGTAAAAGCCGCAGTTTAAAACAATTATTCGTAGTTTCGTGCAAATCTATCGCAAAGTTCGCCGCTCTCAAGCGTGCTTGTAAAGTTTTCTATAAGCTCTGTTGCAACGGGCACGGCGGCGTTTAACTTTTGGGTGAGTATGCGCGTGCTGTCCTCGCACCTCGTATCGGGCTCGTAGCCCACAATCTGGTCCTTAAGCTCTTCCGAGCCGATTAAAGTAAAAATTTTATTCAAAATTCCGCGCTTTAATCTGCCCGGCGCGACGAACAGGTTGCAAATAAGTTTCATATCCTTAAGCGAACGTCTTACGGTTTTGGCGTTCAGGTTGAAGAATCGGGCTATGACCTGCGCGTAGGGCTTATTTGCCGCTATATGTCCGGACAGTTTCTGCCTTACGGGGTCTTTACCGTCGGATACTAGCAGGGCGCGGTCGAATTCCACCTCGATTTTAGTGTGCGAAACTCCGTCCTTTGCGCGCTTTTCTTCAACGTAGCCGTGACATTCGCTGTCGAGCGCGTAGTGCGTAACAAAACCCAGAATATAGGCGAGCGCAGCGTCTTTATCGGGCGAATCTGCAATGATTTTCTTTGCGTTTTCAAAGAACGGACTGGCGGTTTCCGAGTGCATACCGTAGCCGCGGTCGTTTACTTCGTTGCGCTTTATCGCCCTGTAGTAGAAGAGTACGTCGGGTCCGTGACAACCGATAAGGTAAAGAGTAAGGTTGTCTTTTATTATTTTGCATAGCGCTGGCGGCAACTCTTTTAAAACCGCGTTCGCGAATTTGTAATGTGCGTAAGTAGAAGGCATAGTTAATTTCCGTGATTATTATATCCCGCGCGTGTAAAATTCTGCGCGTAAGAAAGTATAATTTTTGTAATAATATAATAATATTGTAAAGCATAAAGCGCGATAAGTCAATACGGCGGCAAAAATTTGTCTACGTCCCGTCCGATAAACGTTAAGGCGCGCGGTGCAAAATATTTTGCACCGCGCGCCTGTTGCGCGAACGCGCTTAGTTTTTTCAAACGTCCGCCGCGCCGTAATATAACTACTTAGCGTAATTTCTTGCGCCGAAAATGCTTGTGCCAAGCCTTATCATATTGCTTCCGCACTCAACGCACAGTTCCCAATCTCCGCTCATACCCATTGAAAGGTATTCAAATCCTTCGTATCTTACGCGCAGAGCGTCAAACTTTTCGCGCATCAGCGTTGCCAGCCTTGCAAGTTCCTGCCTGTCGTCGGTAAAAGGGAGCATCGCCATAAGCCCGCGTATTTTAAGGTTGGGAAGAGCGGCAATCTCTTCGCACGCGCCTTCAGCCTCGTCAAACGAAAAGCCGCCCTTTGTCAGCTCGTCACCGGCGTTAATCTGAACAAGCACTTGGGAGGTTATTCCCGCCGCCGCGCTGCGCCTGGAAATCTCTTCCGCAAGGTTGAACCTGTCCACCGAGTGGTAGAGGTCCACCTTACATATCAGGTATTTGACCTTGTTGGTCTGTAAATGACCGATAAAGTGCCGCCTAGGTTCGCCGTAAATGTAATCGTATTTTTCCTTAAATTCCTGAACGTGGTTGTCGCCGATGTCGGTGACGCCCGCTTCAATCGCCCTGTTAATATCTTCAACCGTCTGAAGTTTAACGGCGGCAACAAGCGTCACCTTTTCCCCGAACCTGTTTTTTTCGGGAATGCGTGAAAGCAGATTTTTTACGTTTTCTTCAATCATATTTCGCCTGCAATCAGCTCTGCCATTCTGCTTCCGCTCACCTTAACCGCGCCGTCCTGCATTATGTCTGCGGTGCGGTAGCCCTTATCCAGGGTTGTCTGAATCGCGCTCTCGATAGCCGCGTATTCCTTATCCAGACCGAAGCTGTCCCTAAGCATCATTGCCGCCGCAAGGATGGTAGCTATGGGGTTGGCGATATCCTGACCCGCAATGTCGGGTGCGGAGCCGTGTATGGGCTCGTACAGACCGCGCGTTCCGTCGCCAAGAGAGGAGGAGGCAAGCATACCGATAGAGCCTGTTACCTGCGCCGCCTCGTCGGAGAGAATGTCGCCGAAGAGGTTCGAAGTGACCACGACGTCGAACTGCGCGGGGTTCTTTACAATCTGCATTGCCATATTGTCTACCAGCACGTCCGAAACGGTCACGTCGGGATAGTATTTTTCGGCGTAAGCGTGCACGGTTCTGCGCCAGAGTCTGCTGCTTTCAAGCACGTTGGCCTTGTCTACCGAAACCAGCTTTTTTGTGCGCTTGCGAGCAAGCTCGCAGGCAATCTTTGCAATGCGTTCTATTTCGGGCACGGTATATTTTTCGGTATCGCAGGCGTATTCTACGCCGTTTTCCTCTCCGTGTTCGCGCTCGCCGAAGTATATTCCGCCCGTAAGCTCGCGCACGATTATAATTTCAACGCCGTCCTTTACAAGCTCGCGCTTTAAGGGTGAAGCGTCTGCAAGACTTGCCCAAAGTTTTGCGGGTCGAATGTTGGAGTACAGCCCCATTGCCTTGCGTATGCCCAAAAGTCCCTTTTCGGGTCGCTTGTCCACGGGGTAAGAATCCCACTTATAGCCGCCCACCGCGCCCAGAAGCACGCTGTCGGAAGCAAGACACTTTTCCACCGTTTCTTCGGGCAGGGGAACGCCGCATTTATCTATGGCGCAACCGCCTATCGGGTAATGCTCGAAGTTAAATTCGTGCCCGAACTTTTCGCCTACTTTATTTAAAACCTTAATTGCGCCGTCGCAAATTTCGGGACCTATTCCGTCGCCGTCCAGAACGGCAATATTATATTTCATACTCAACCTCTTTTGGCAAGATTTTTCAAAAGTCCGCCGTCGGAAATAATTTTTTGAATGAATTCGGGGAAGGGCTGAGCCTTAAAGCTCTTGCCCGTGGTAAGGTTGGTTATAATTCCCTGAGATAAATCAACCGAAACCTTGTCGCCCGCCTTAATGTTTTCAACAGCGTCGGGACATTCAAGAATGGGCAGACCGATATTGATTGAATTGCGGTAAAAGATACGCGCAAACGAATTTGCGATAACTATCGAAACTCCGCTCGCCTTAATTGCAAGCGGCGCGTGCTCGCGCGAGGAACCGCAGCCGAAGTTGTCGCCCGCAACAATTATATCGCCAGCTTTTACATTGTTTACGAATTCCCTGTCGATATCTTCCATACAGTGCGAGGCAAGCTCCTGCTCGGAAGTGGTGTTAAGGTAGCGCGCGGGAATAATTACGTCGGTATCCACGTCGTTGCCGTATTTAAAAACCTTTCCTTCAACTGTCATATCAAAGCTCCTCCGGTGAAGTAAGTTTGCCCGTAACGGCGGAAGCCGCCGCAACGTAAGGTGAGGCAAGGTAAACCTCGCTGGTAACGTGCCCCATTCTTCCAACAAAGTTTCTGTTGGTGGTGGAAACAGCCCTCTCGTTTTCGGCAAGAATGCCCATATATCCGCCCAGGCAGGGTCCGCAGGTGGGGGTAGAAACTATCGCCCCCGCGTTTATAAAGGTTTCAACCAAGCCTTCCTTAATCGCCTGCAGATAAATTTCGTTGGTGGCGGGAATAATTATCGCGCGCACGTCTTTTGCAACCTTTCTGCCCTTTAAAATTTTCGCAGCGATGCGCAAATCGGAGATGTGTCCGTTGGTGCACGAACCGATTACCACCTGGTCAATCTTTATATCGCCCCACTCGTCGGGCGTCTTAGCGTTTTCGGGCAGGTGAGGGAAGGAGACGGTGGGCTTCAGCGCAGATAAATCTATCTCTATCACGCGCTCGTATTCCGCGTCGTCGTCGGCGGTAAAAATTCTGGGCTCGCGCTTGAAGCGTCCGCGCATATAGTCCAGCGCTACCTCGTCAACGGGGAAAATACCGTTCTTCGCGCCCGCCTCTATCGCCATATTGCATATGGAAAATCTGTCGTCGATAGACAGGTATTTTATTCCGTCGCCCGTAAATTCCATCGACTTGTACAGCGCGCCGTCCACGCCGATTAAACCTATTATGTGAAGAATCACGTCCTTGCCGCATATGAATTTTGCGGGCTTGTTTTTAAGTACGAATTTTATTGCGGAAGGCACTTTAAACCAGCACTCTCCGCTTATCATTGCAGCCGCAAGGTCGGTAGAGCCTACGCCCGTCGAAAAGGCGCCCAAAGCGCCGTAGGTGCAGGTGTGGCTGTCCGCGCCTATAACAAGGTCGCCGGCTCCCACAAGTCCCTGCTCGGGCAAAAGCGCGTGTTCTATGCCCATTTTGCCCACGTCGAAGAAGTTTTCAATGCTCTGCTCTCCCGCAAATTCGCGGCAGACTTTGCACTGTTGCGCGCTCTTTATGTCCTTATTGGGCGCAAAGTGGTCCATAACCAGCGCGATTTTATCCGCGTCTTTAACGCCCTGCACTCCGGTTTTTTTAAATTCCTTAATGGCTACGGGGCCTGTAATGTCGTTTGCAAGCGACAAATCCAGCTTGGCCGAAATAAGCTGTCCAGCCGTAACGCTTTCAAGGTTTGCGTGATATGCCAGAATTTTCTGGCTCATTGTCATGCCCATTATCCTATCTCCTCTTCGGGGTGAGAAAAGTCCTCGGGCTGAATAAACTCAACGTTTATGTTGCCGCAGTCGGCATACGCCTTGAATACGCCCAGCTCATCCTCTATGTTAATGCTTTCCTTGTTGCAAGTGCCGCTCTTTGCGTTGACTATTACGTCAAAAGTCTTTTCGTCGCCCAATACCGTGGCGTTTACGTTGCCTGCGGTGACTTCGAAAATGCTGTCGCGGCAGTTAAGGTTGACCGCGCCCGCGTTACCGCTCCTGATGCGGCAGTTAATGTGAGCGGCAAAACTGTTTTCTACGGTAAAGTTTCCGCATTCTATGTTTGTCAGCAGTTTGTCTTTAACCGTGCTGTCCGAAATTTTAAGATTACCCGCCTTGGTCTTTACTGTTACGCCGTCTGCGGCAACGCCCGAAATGGAAAAGTTTCCACAGTCGGTGCAGATGTCCACTTCGCCGTAAATGCCTCCTTCGATTGAAAGGTTGCCGAATTTTCCCGAAATTATAAGGTTCACCACAAGGTGCTCGGGTACGTAAATTTCAATTCTGGAACCGGAACCGAAGAACTTTTCTCTGAATCTCGCTTTCTGACTGATTACCAGGTCAAAGCTGTTGTTCGCAACGTTAACTTTAGCGCCTTCGGAAAATTTAGCTGTAAGGCTCTTATCTTCGGTGGGCTTTACCAGAATTCTGCAATTGTCAATGTTGCAGTATATATTTTTAACGTCCGCTTGAACGGAATAATCGCAAATTTTTTTCATAACCTCAATATTATATTTAACTCTCCGTTTAAACTTTCCTGCGTATAGCGCCCTCGGATGCGGAAGTTACGTCTGCGCGGTAACGCGCAAGGTAGCCGTCGACGGGCTTTTTCAAGGGGGTAAAACCCTTGTATCTTTCCGCAATCTCCTCATCGGAAAGTCTGACCGAAAGCGAGCAAGCAGGGATATCGATATCGATTACGTCGCCGTCGCGGACAATTCCTATAAGTCCGCCCGCCGCCGCTTCGGGGCAGACGTGACCTATCGCCGCTCCGCGGGTCGCGCCGGAAAATCTTCCGTCGGTGATGAGCGCAACCGTGTCTCCTAAGCCCGCGCCGACAATGGCGGAGGTGGGGGTAAGCATTTCGCGCATGCCGGGTCCGCCTATGGGACCTTCGTAGCGGATAACTACCACGTCGCCCGCCTTTATTTTACCCGAAGAAATGGCTTCCATTGCGTCCTCTTCGCTGTCAAAACAGCGCGCGGGTCCGCTGTGCTTAAGCATCTTGGGGTCTACCGCGCTCTTTTTTACTACGCTGCCCTCGCTTGCAAGGTTGCCCTTTAAAATGGTGAGCCCTCCCTGCGCCGAGTAGGGCGCGGACATGGGGCGGATGACCTCCTCGTTGCGGTTGCAAGCGTTTGCAACCACTTGCTTCAAGGGCTTGCCGCTCACCGTCATAACTTCGCCGTTCAAAAGACCTGCGTCCAATAGCTGCTTCATAACCGCCGAAATTCCGCCCGCCTCGTGCAGCTCTTCGATGTAGTGCTCTCCTGCGGGAGCAAGGCGGCAAAGGTTGGGAGTCTTTTCTGAAATGCCGTTTAAAATATCAATCGAAACCTGTTCCTTTGTAAGTCCTGCTTCGCGCGCGATTGCTATAAGGTGAAGAACCGTGTTGGTGGAAGCGCCTATCGCCATATCCACCGTTTCGGCGTTCTTGAAGGCGTCCGCCGTCATAACGTCGCAGGGCCTTATATTCTTTTCCAAAAGGTTCATAACCGCTTCGCCCGCCTGTTTAGCAAGCGCAAGGCGCTGTGAATATACCATAGGCAGAGTGCCGTTGCCGGGAAGAGCCATACCCAATGCTTCGCACAGGCAGTTCAGACTGTTTGCCGTGAACATGCCCGAGCACGAACCGCAGGTGGGGCAGGCGTTACATTCAAAGTCCTTAAGCTCTTCTTCGTCTATCTTGCCCGCGTTATATGCGCCCACTCTTTCAAACATAGTGGAAAGCGAGGTCTTTTTGCCTCTCACGCGGCCTGCAAGCATAGGACCGCCCGAAACGAAAACCGAGGGGATGTTCACCCTTGCCGCCGCCATCAGCATGCCGGGAATAATCTTGTCGCAGTTGCCGATAAAAATCGCCGCCTGTACGCCGTGCGCGCGCAGTAAAATTTCGGCGCTGTCCGCTATAATTTCACGCGAGGGGAGGGAGTATTTCATTCCGCTGTGTCCCATTGCAATGCCGTCGCATACGCCTATCGAGGGCATTATGACGGGCTTGCCGCCTGCGGCGATAACTCCTTCGGATGCTGCCTTCGCAATCATATCCAGGTGCATATGTCCGGGGATAATCTCGCTCTGCGCGCAGATAATGCCTACAATGGGCTTAGCCATTTCGCTGTCCGTCCAGCCCAGCGCGCGCAAAAGAGAGCGCTGCGGGCTCATATCTTTACTTGTACTGAAAATGTTTTCCATAATTAATCTCCTTCTCGTAAAAATCTCGGCTTGGTGCGCCTGCGATTTTTACGATTTTAAGGGCGTTGCCCTCTTTGCGCGATTACCAAGGCTCACTTTTTACTAAATCGCGCAAATTAATTCACGTGGTCGCCGTAGCAGTCTCTGTCCTTAAGAGTATGCTGTCCGCGCGCAAGCACGGTAACGCCAGTGCGCTGCATTTCAAGTATGCCGTACGGCTCTATAACTTTTAAGAACGCGTCCAGCTTTTCGGGGTCGCCCGTAAGCTCTAAAATCATAGTGTCTATCGAAAGGTCTACAACCTTTGCCTTGTAAATTTCCTTAATTTCGACAATCTGGTTGCGAATTTCGGCTTTAGCCGAAACTTTAACCAACAAAAGCTCGCGGTATACGCAGTCAAGCTCGTTCGCGCAACCAATCTTTTTTACGTCCTCTAATTTATCCATCTGGCGTATCATCTGATAAAGCATGTATTCGTCGCCTATCAGCACCACGGTCATTCGCGAAAGCTCGCTGTCCTCGGTCGCGCATACGCTAAGGGATTCTATGTTGTAGCCGCGGCGCGAAAACAGTCCCGAAATTCTTGTCAGAACGCCGCTCTTGTTGGCAACCAACGCGCCAATAGTATACTTTTTAACTCCGTCCATATCAGTCCTCCATTTTATCCATCTGTGTGTCGTAAGTCGCGCCCGGCTTAATCATCGGTAAAACGTTTTCGTCGCCGGATATACGGCAGTCAACCACAACGGGCGCGCACTTTTCAGCCGCGTATGCGTAGGCCTCTTTAAGCCTCTCTTCTATCACGCTTTCGCTGTCGATTACAATGCCCTTCGCGCCGAAACTTTCGGCAAATTTAACGTAGTCGGTCTTTTTCTGTAAGGTTGTCTGCGAAAATCTGTTGGAGTAGAAAATTTTCTGCCACTGTCTTACCATTCCCAGAACGCCGTTATTCATAAGCAGAATTACAAGGGGTACGCCCTGAGTTACGGCGGTGGAAAGCTCGTTCAGGTTCATATTGAAACAGCCGTCGCCTATAACTACCGTGCAAAGTTTGCCCGTGCCGAACGCCGCGCCTATCGCCGCGCCCATACTGTAGCCCATTGTGCCCAAGCCGCCGGAGGAGCAGAATCTTCTAGGCTCTCTTACCGCGAAGTATTGCGCCGCCCACATCTGATGCTGACCTACGTCGGTAACCAACACCGCGTCCTTGGGTGCGATTTCCGAAGCCGCAGTCAAAATTTTATACGCCATTATCGACGTGTCCTTTTTCACCTTTTCAGATGCGCGGAAGGTCTCTATTTCATCAAGCCATTTTTTGCCGTCCTTGCCGCATACTTTGGGGGTAAGCTCCCTTAAACAGCCCGCAACGTCGGCTAAAACTCTAAGCGTGGTCTTAACGTTTTTGTCGAATTCAGCGTTGTCTATATCAACGTGAATTACCTTTTTGCCGTTTGCAAACAGGTCGCGGTTGAGCGCAACCCTGTCGGAAAAGCGCGTGCCCAAAGCGATTATCAAATCGCTCTTAATCAGCGCCTTTGCCGCCGTAACCGTGCCGTGCATGCCAAGCATACCCAGGTTCAGCTTGTCCGTGTCGGACAGCGCTCCCTTGCCCATAAGGGTGTAGGTTACGGGCGCGTTGAGTTTTTCGGCAAATTGCTTAAGCTCTGCCGAAGCGTTTGAAGCTATCACGCCGCCTCCCGCGATTATCAGCGGACGCTCTGCGGCGTCGATAATTTCAGCCGCGGCGGCGATTTTGTCCATATCTATCGCCACGCTCTTAATCTTTTCGGGCTCGGCGGGGATGTATTCACACTCAGCAACCTGTACGTTCTTGAGTATATCTACAAGAACGGGACCTTTTCTGCCCGAGTTGGCAATATAGAACGCCTTGCGCAGGGTATCGGCAAGCTCGTTTACGTCCTTGACTATGTAGTTATGCTTGGTAATCGGCATGGTTATGCCGCTTATGTCGACTTCCTGAAAGGAATCTCTGCCCAAAAAGTTTATGCCTACGTTGCCCGTAATTGCAACCATGGGTACGGAATCCATATAAGCCGTAGCAATGCCCGTAACGAGGTTGGTCGCGCCGGGACCGGAGGTGGCAAAGCATACGCCCACCTTGCCGGTGGCTCTTGCGTAACCGTCCGCGGCGTGAGCCGCGCCCTGTTCGTGTGCGGTTAAAATATGGTTGATTTTACCGTTTCTGTAAAGCGCGTCGTAAATGTCCAGAACCGCGCCGCCGGGATAGCCGAAGATAGTATCTACGCCCTGTTCAATGAGGCAGTTGATTAAAATATCCGCTCCTTTAAGTTTCATAAATACACTCCCTGTAAGTATTTTTTTTGCGAAATATGCGCCGCTACAGCGCGCATTTATACAAATATGCAAAAATTATTATTAATTCATTTTACTACATAACGAATTTTATGTCAACTCATAATTCTAAAAAGCTGCACCTTTGCGAGGAATTTAGCGTAAAAGCGCGTAATTGCCGCCGACGGCGCAAAACGATTTGCGCCGTCGGCGGCTGACAGGGCATAAAACAGGCAAAATTTAGTCGCAGGTATCATATTGACAAACCCGCCTTAAGGTATTACAATATATCCGTAAAAATATATAATAGAGTATTGTGCTCTGCGTAAAACTTTTGTGCGAGAGCGGTCGGTTTATAGGGAAATTAAGTGAAAGTTACTAAGCGCCTGTTCAACTCGATAGTGTGTCTGATAGTCAGTCTGGCGGTATGCGTATGGGCGGTATACGCATGGTTTGCCCAGAACGAAAGGGTCAGTTCCGACGGCGCGAACACCAGCGTAAACAGCCCCGATCTGGAACAATTTGATATTACTGCATATTACCTGAACGGTTCCGGCGGTACGTATACTGTCGCGGAGAACGGCAATACGGGCGACGGGAATACGTACGATAATGAGCCTTATGGAACGCTTGACGACGGAGACGATATGCGCCCTTACGGCTCGCTTGCGCCAAATGCTACAGCCGTGCTTTTTAAAATCGAATATAAAATCAAAGACGGCGTTGTAAAT
>JBJEUZ010000121.1:0-10082 GCA_051884095.1 Candidatus Coproplasma sp. | reverse complement strand
TTAAAGGGAATTTTTAATAATTGAAAATATTTTTTTCGTTTGCCTTCTGCGCAGATTAATTAACCTTCCCCGCCTTCCCTTTTGATTTTTGCGAGATACGCAATTACCGAATGTGCGGCGACGTTGCCCTCTCCCACCGCCTTGGCATACTGATAAGGTCTGCCCGTACAGTCGCCCGCGGCAAAAAGACCGTCCAGATTGGTTACGCATTCTCTGTCGCATACGACGTGACCGTTCTCGCTTTTTAGCCCGGGTACAAGGGTTGAAGGCGCAACCGCCTCTTTGAGCATAAAAACGCCGTCCACGGGCAACTCCCTGTCCTTGAAAACCAACTTTTCCGCGCGCATACCACCCGTTATTGCCACGGGCATATCCCTTATCAAAGTTATGTTTTCTCCCGAAACTTCCACCTGCTTATACAGCGCAACCAAATACACTTCGGCTGCGATTGAGGCGAGGTATTCCACTTCTTCCTCCAAGCCCTTGGAAGTGCATACGACGGCAATCTTCTTGCCCCTGTACAAAAAGCCGTCGCAGGTGGCGCAGTAGCTTACGCCCCTTCCCAAAAAATTCTCCTCGCCCTCGATGGGCTTTACCGCCTCCACGCCCGTTGCGAGAATGACAGTTTTTCCCTCGTACACCTCGCTTCCGCACGCCACGGAAAAGGCGTTGCCCGTCGCATATACGCCCGTGACTCGCGCTTGAGTGATTTCGATACCCGACTCGGATATCTGTGCGGCAAACGCCTGATTCAGCTCCTTTCCGCTGACCGAAGAGAGCCCGGGGTAGTTCTTTATCCTTTCCGCCGAGCTGATTTTATTTGACAGATTTTTATTGCCCAGCCACAAAAAGTTGACCGAACGGGCCTTTAAAGTCAGTGCGGCTGATACTCCTGCCGCGCCCGTTCCTATTATAATGCAATCGTACATAATTTCTCCTTTACCGCGCAGAATTTGCGCCGCCGTTATAATATGGCGCGCTCGACCGCTTGCGCCCAGCCCTCGATAAGTTTTTGCCGTTCGTCTGAGGATATTGCGGGGGTAAACACCCTTTCGCGCGAGGCATTAGCCAGCACGTCGTCAAGCCCGCTCCAATATCCGCAGTTGAGTCCCGCAAGATACGCCGCGCCCAGCGCCGTGGTTTCTACAACGCGCGGTCGTTCCACGGCGCAGTCGAGAATATCCGCCTGAAACTGCATTAAAAAGTTGTTCGCGCTGGCTCCGCCGTCCACGCGAAGCCTGTTGACCTTGGCGCCCGAATCGCGTTCCATCGCCTTGACCACGTCGTGAACCTGATAGGCTATGCTTTCCAGCGCCGCGCGCACGAAGTGCTCCTTTTTTACGCCGCGGGTAAGCCCCGTAACCGTTCCGCGAGCGCGTGCGTTCCAATAGGGTGCGCCCAGTCCCGTAAAGGCGGGAACGATATACACCCCGTTGCTGTCCGCAACTCTCTGCGCAAGTTTTTCGCTTTCGGAAACGCTGGATATTATCCCCATTTCGTCGCGTAACCACTGCATAACCGCGCCGCCGACGAAAACCGAACCTTCAAGTACGTAGGGCGGTCTGCCTTGCGCACACGCGCCCAAGGTGGTTACCAGCCCGTTGTTGCTGGTTGCAGGCTTATCTCCTGCGTTCATAAGAAGAAAGCAGCCCGTGCCGTAGGTATTTTTAACGTCGCCGCGACTGACGCACAGCTGACCGAACAGCGCCGCCTGCTGGTCGCCCGCGACGCCGCATATGGGCGTTTCTCTGCCGAAATACCCCGCGTCCGTACAGCCGTAGTTATGGCTTGAAGGCAGCGCTTGCGGCAACATACTGCGGGGGATACCGAACAAACTTAACAGTTCGTCGTCCCATTCGAGAGTATGTATATTGAACAGCATAGTGCGCGAGGCGTTTGTGTAGTCGGTGGCGAAAATTCTGCCCTTGGAAAGTTTCCACATAAGGAAGGTATCCACCGTTCCGAACGCAAGCTCGCCGCGCTCGGCGCGTTCGCGCGCGCCGTCCACGTTATCTAAAATCCACTTGATTTTGGTTGCCGAAAAGTACGCGTCTACCACCAGTCCGGTCTTTTTGTATATAATATCGGCATAGCCGTTGCGCTTTAAAAAGTCGCAATATTCCGCCGTGCGGCGGCACTGCCATACTATGGCGTTGTATATCGGTTCGCCCGTGCGCTTATCCCAGACCAGCGTGGTCTCGCGCTGGTTAGTTATGCCTATTGCCGCTATCTGCTCAGCACCCACGCCCGCGCGCACAAGAGCTTCGGGAATGACGCCCAGCTGAGAGCCCAGAATATCCTTGGGGTCGTGTTCCACCCAGCCCGCCTTGGGATATATCTGCTTGAATTCCTGTTGCGCCCGCCCCATTATTTTGCCCGTTCTGTCGAAAATTATCGCACGGGAGCTTGTCGTTCCCTGGTCAAGCGCGAGAATATATTTCATAGTTTCCCCTTTTTTACGCAATTTTAATTATTATAGCGCAACCGCGTTATATTTTCAATAGCGACAGATAAAAAAATATCCGCGGCTTTTCAAAAAAGCCGCGGATATATATACACAAAAATTTAAATCTTAGTAGGAACAAAGAAGTAAATGAGGAAGAATACGGTAATTATTGCCGTTACTATCGAAATAGGCCAAACAGGCTTAACCGCCTCGCCGCCCTTCTTTGTTACAACCGCATACTTGATTATGTCTACTACGTAGCATATAACGTTGATGATAACGTAGGAGATAATGCCAAGACCGATACCGCCGGTAATGGAGTATGCAAGAGGCATCATAATAATAGTTATGAATGCGGGAACCGCTACTTTGAGATTGGTGAAGTCGAGTTTTGTAACCGAGCTCATCATAAGTACTCCGACGTACATAAGCGCGCCTGCCGCAGCAGCCGAAGGAATAAACGCAAATACGGGCAGAATGAAAATCGCAAGGAAGAACATAACTGCAACGGTTAACGCCGTCATACCGGTCTTACCGCCTGCGGCGATACCGGTACCCGATTCAACGAACGTAGTTACGGTAGAAGTGCCGAGCAAAGCGCCCGCGCAGGTTGCGATAGAGTCGGAAAGCATAGTCTTTGTGAAATTGACGGGCTTGCCGTTTTCATCCAAAAGACCTGCCTTTGAGCAACAGCCTACGACCGTTCCCATAGTATCGAACATATCGAGCATACAGAAAGTAATTATAAGAACGATAATCGAGAACACGCTGTTTTCAGGGAAATTGAAGCCTTCGGTAAAGCAAGCGAGGAACGAACCGCCGTTGCTAGCGTCCATTGAGAAGAAGTTTTGGAAATTCTCCCAGAACTTCCAGGAAACGCCGCCGTTACCCGTAAGGATATCTACGTTGGCTACGCCCATAGGAATGGCGATTATCGTAGCTATAAGCACGCCGAGGATAACCGAGCCCTTAACTTTATAGTGAGAAAGCACTGCGATTGCAAAGAGGGAAATGAGAGCAACGCAAGCGCTCTTTGCCGCTTCGCCGGTCGTAGCGAGTATTTCACCGTTAAGTCCCCACTGAATAACCTGTATGCCCCAATCGTTGAATTTTACAAGGCTGACCTGAGTGAAACCGTTGGTGATAACAAGTCCCGAATTCTGCATACCGATGAACGCGATGAACAGACCGATACCTACGGGAATTGCTATTCTTATAGCTTCGGGAACGCCCTCGAAAATCTTTTCTCTTACTCCGATTAATCTGCCTGTTTCCTTATCTCTTCCGCAGGGAATAACCGTAAGCAACAGGAACAGAACGCCGCTGAGCAAGGTTATTGCCATTGCGTTGCCGAAAGAAAACTGAACGCCGTATGCAGACATTGCCGTCACGCCGATCATACCGCCGATCATAGCGTTTACGCCCATACCGGGAGCCTGCGCCAAGGGCATTTTAGCAAGGAACGCCATAAGCAGACAGCCTATTACCGCGCCGAGAGCCGTTGCGATAAATACGGACGCCCAAAGGGGGTCGGACGAACCTGCTGTTATAATCTGGCTGGGGTTGACTGTAAGAATGTATGCCATTGCAAGGAATGTTGTAAGACCGGCAAAGACTTCGGTTAATACAGACGAACCGAGTTTTGAGATTCCGAAATACCTGTCCATAGCGGCTTTAAAGCCCTTATCTGCCGCAACGGATTGAACTTCGGTTTCCTGAGTTTCAGGTGTACTCATTTAAGTTACCTCCGATAAATATTTTAATGTCGTTTTTCACTCAGTTTTCACTGAATATACATTGATTTTAACACACGGAAAATAAAATGGCAAACGCTTGAAAGGCGTTTGCCGAAATTTTTATAAATTTGTCGAAAAATTTTTTCCGTCGCGTCTGAAACGTATAAATTCTTCGCGCAATCACTTTATGAGCGCGGTGCGCATGGCGTTTAAAACCGCCAGAAGCATTACGCCCACGTCGCCGAATATTGCGGCGATTAAGGGGAAACCGGGAACGGCTACGCCCAAAATCATAAGCGCGAATTTAACGACGAGAGAACCTATTATATTCTGATATACAATCGAGCGCGTGGCTTTCGCTATCTTTTTAGCTTCGGGAACCAGCGATATTTTGTCGGAGACCAGCACTATGTCGCTTGCCTCTATCGCCGCGTCCGAGCCGACCTTTCCCATAGATACCGAACAGGAAGCAACCGTCATTACGGGCGCGTCGTTGATGCCGTCGCCGACGTAAATAAGCCCGCCGATATCCTTCAGCTTTTGCGCCTCCTCCAGCTTTTCGTCGGGCAGAAGTCCCGCCTTAAAGCCGTCCAGCCCGACCTCTTCAGCCACGCTCTCCGCGCGCGCCGCGCCGTCGCCCGTGAGCATAACCGCGCGGGTTACGCCCAGCTTTTTAAGGGCTGAAACCGCCTCTTTCGCGCCCTCCTTTACCGAGTCGTCAATCAGGATGAAGCCGACGTATTCGCCGTCCAACGCCACGTTGACGACCGTGGACGATGTGTTTTCGGGCTTAAAGTCTATCCCTTCGTCTTCCAGCAGCTTTGCGTTGCCGCAGAGCAAGGTTTTGCCGCCGCATATACACCTGACTCCGCGCCCTGCGATTTCTTCGGCGCGCTCCGCCTCATACGGGGTCTGAATTTTACCGAACGCCGCCGCTATGGGGTGAGAGGAATACTTTTCCGCCGCCGCGGCGAGGTGCAACGCCTGTTCCGACGAACAGCTCTTTACTTCGAATACGCCTTCGGTAAGCGTGCCCGTCTTGTCGAAGGCGATTACGCTTGCGCGGGCGATTTCGTCAAGGCAGGTAGAGCCCTTGACCAGTATGCCCGACTTTGCGCATCTGCCTATGCCGCCGAAATAGGAGAGCGGCACGGAAATAATGAGCGCGCACGGGCAGGAGATTACCAGGAAGGAAAGCGACCTGTATATCCAGCCGAGGTAGGTAGCCCACAAGAATTCGCCCTGAACGGCGCATATAACGGTGGGAACCAGCGACGCGACCAAAACCGCCGCTATGACCACGACGGGCGTATAGTACTTTGCGAACTTGGTTATGAACTTTTCGGGCTGAGCCTTTTTTGCGGTGGAATTCTCCACAAGCTCGAGAATTTTCGCTACCGCGGACGAGGAATATTCGCGGAGGACCTCAGCTTCGATTACCTTTGAAAGATTGATTGAGCCCGAAAGAATTTCGTCGCCCTCTTCAACCTCGCGCGGGGCGGCTTCGCCGTTTAACGACTTCATATCCAGCGCGGTTGCGCCCTTTAAAACCATGCAGTCGACGGGCACTTTTTCGCCCGCCTTGATAATTATCCTGTCCCCTACCTTTAAATCTTCGGGAGAAACTATTATCTGTTCTCCGTCCCTCATAAGGGTTGCGGTTTCGCTCTTCAAATCCATAAGGTCGGCTATCGACCTGCGCGAGGAACCAACGGCTATGCCCTGCAACAGCTCGCCTATCTGATAGAGCAGCATTACGGCAACGCCCTCCATAAGCCCGTCGCCCGTGAACACGCCCAGAACTATAGCGCCTATCGCGGCGACCGACATCAAAAAATTTTCGTCGAACACCTTGCCCTTGGCAAGATTTTTGCCGGTATTCCACAGCACGGGGTAGCCGACGGCGATAAACGCCGCGCCGTAGAGGCAGTAACATAGAACTTTAACGCCGCCCTCTAACGCGAGAAGGTCGAGCGTGAGTGCCGGAATAAAGCAGACAAGCGAAATAATTATCCGCAGAATTTCAACGCGGTGACTTGCGAAAAGATTTACCTTTTCGGGCTTGCCGTCCACAATCTTTACGTCCTCGAAGTGACTTATAGCGTAAACCGCCTTGTCGTAAGCCTCCGAAGAAGAAGTCTTAAGCACGACGGTCATATTCATAAAGTCCACCGTAGCGCTCACGCCGTCTATTTTGTTCAGCTCCTCTTCAAGCTCTCTCGCACAGTTTGCACAGCACAGATTTGCAATTTTTATTCTCTTGCCGTCGGCAGAGCCTGCGGATTTATCGGCGGCGGGCGCGTCCTCCACTACCTTTACCTCTTCAAAGTTGTTACAGCAGTATTTAACGCTATCCAGAACGCCTTCGGCACAGTCGACGATTACCTTTTGTCCGACAAAATCTACCGTTACTGAGTTTACGCCCTCTAACTTTTCAATTTCCTCTTCCAGCTCGCGCGCGCAGTTTGCGCAGTCGAGCCCGCTGATTTTAATAATGTTATTCATCGCAGTTCAAATGCTCCCTTGCCATTTTAAGCATTGCGGCTACGTGGTCGTCGGAAATGGAGTATATAACCTGCTTCCCTCGGCGCGTAGCCTTTACTATCTTGTTGTCCTTCAGAGTCTTAAGCTGGTGCGAAACCGCGCTTTGATTGCCACCCACAGCCTGCGTTATGTGCTCCACGCACAGCTCGCCGCAGGACAGCGCCAACAGAATTTTGAGCCTAGACGGCTCAGAAATCGCCTTGAAATGCGCCGCCATCTCTGCTACTTCGTCGTCCGAAGGCATAGCTGAGAGCGCGCACTTTACGCGTTCCTCGTGCAGCTGTCTTTCATTTTCGTTGTCCTTAATCATTACGTCCCCCGTTTTATTGTTTTATTTTAATTTCTGCGTCCGCAAGTCAACCTAGCGTTCGCATTAACTTATGAATGGTTATTCATATGATAATATATAAATTACAGTTTGTCAAGAGATTATCAAAAATTTTTCATAAAAGGCAAAAAACAAAGCGCCCGTCCGAACCTTAAGTTCGTCTGGGCGCTTGTGGCGGAGAGAGAGGGATTCGAACCCCCGGATACTTGCGCATCAACGGTTTTCAAGACCGCCGCATTCGACCGCTCTGCCATCTCTCCATTTTTTATTCTGTTTGTATTTGCATTTATGAGAAAACCGTTACACGGTTTGACGCGATTGCGCCAAGGCGAACAATCGCTATTCCGTCGCTGCGCTCCTTACAAGCACCGCCACTATTCGACCGCTCTGCCATCTCTCCACGGCAAAATTTATTTACCTGATTATTTTATCAAACGGTAAAGGCGTTGTCAACTCATTTGACAGACAAATAGACCCGTACGGTGCAAAATCAAAGCGGCAACGACCGAATTTATATACATCGTATGCCTGTAATTGTTTTCGCAATGCGATATTGACAGTTATTTTTAATAATGTTATAATATTTTCAGGAGGTGGCTTATGAAAGTTTTAAAATGGTTTTTTAACGTTAAATCAAGACACCGCGGCGGAATTAGGCGATACGAAAACGGCAAAACGGGCGCAAGAATCTTTACCATAATCGAAATGCTGATTCTTGTCGGCGCGACTGTGGCTGTCGAATTATGGTGTCTGAACCTGTACGGAAAAAATATTATTGCGGGAATTGCCTGCACTCTATTGCTTATTGCCGTAGCGGAAGCGGCGATTGAAACCTGCGGCGTATATTGCTTTGTGGGCTTTAAGATGGCGGCGGTAGGCGCGGTCTTTACGGTCGCAAACAAGATTGACGAAAGAAATTCCGAACCGGGCGACAGTGAAAACAAAATAAAGACCTATAAGGCGTTCGACGTATTTATCGGCATACTCTCTCTACTACTCGCTTTGGGCACAATCGCCGCAATATTCGTCATTCTTTACCTGCATATAGGATAAAATTTTAAGTAGGATTCAAAACGCCGCGGCTTAAGTTGAAGCCGCGGCGTTCTTTACGTTACGAAATATACGGCCAGCGCCATCGCCAGGGTAGCCGCAACTATTATTATCAGCCCCGCAAGCGCGCGACGGCTGAGCTTTTCCTTTAATACTATCCGCGAAAAAATTACGGTGAGAAGTATGCTTAGCTTATCTATGCAGTTGACTACGCCCACCAGCCCCTGTTGCATCGCGCTGTAAAAGCACAGCCACGACGCACCCGTGGCAAAGCCCGAAAGCACGATAAAGACCAGCTCCTTTAAATTCATTGCGCACAGCTTTTTCGCCTTGCCCCTGAAAAGCACTATCGCCCAGGCGATTACGTGCACAATACAGGTGCGCAGAGCGGTTGCCAGCGTGCTGTTTACGCCCTGCATACCGATTTTAGCGAAGATAGACGTAAGCGAAGCCGCCACCGCCGAAATTATCGCAAGTATCAGCCATGCATAGCCGCCCTTTGCGCTTTGCCCTTCGACTGATTTCTTTTCAATCATTAAAAAGGTGCCCGCGCCGATGAGTGCAACGCATATCAGCTGAACCCACCACAGCGCGTATTCCTTTAAGACCACAATGGAAAAGAGCACCGTGAGAATGACGCTGGACTTATCGACGGGCGCGACTTTATTTACGTCCGCAAGCGACAGCGCCTTGAAATAGCATATCCACGAAACGCCCGTGGCAATACCGGACGCGGCAAGCCAGAGAATCTGCGGAAGGGTTAAAAGGGCTATCCCGTCGGCGCAACCGGTTATCCACACCATTATCCAGGCAAACGCCAGCACTACCGTAGTCCTTATTGCGGTTGCTACGTCAGAATCGGTGGTTTTTACGCCGAGTTTAACTAATATCGAAGTGACGCCCGCAAACAGCGCGGACATACAGGCGGTAAGAATCCACATACGCCTTAATTATAATATAGGCGCGCGCCGTTTGCAACAACGGCGCGCGCCATATTCGCTATAAAAGTGTAAAATAATTGTAAATTACTCAGTTTCCCCGTTTAAGGAAGCGCTCGGACGACGGACGAAGTACGCAATCGCCTTGCCCGCGCAGAACGCCGCGTAGCCTGCGGCGGCGATTATTATATCCGTCATAGTGTCTACTATGGGGTTAATGCCCAGCTCCAGGCTTTCCTGCACGCGCTGAGCATCGCCGCCGAACATCAAGTCGGTGGTAAATTCAAACACCTCCCACAGCGCCGCAACGCCCATTACGCATACGAAGGTTACAAGGTACTTTACGACCACGTTTTCCGATTTTAAAAGCAGCCATACCGCCTGAGCGCACCAGCAGCCGAAATATCCGTGCAGAATCAGATCCCAGCTGGGAATCAAATGATAAAAATCGAATACCGTGCCCAGATTATTGGCAAGCGCCGCCGAGAGCGCGGCCTGCGCAATAAGATAAGTCGGAATCTTTACAGGAGTAAGGCGCGAAACCAGCGTTACCGCCGCAACGGCGCAGAGCGAGCCGCAAATTTGCACGTAGACCATGGGAGCTATTGTTTGGGACACTACGGGATAGAGGCAAGCCGTGATTATATCGAACGCCGCAAGCACGGCAAGCGGAAACCAGATACCGTATTTTTCAATAAAATTTTTCATTAAACACCTGATAGTTTTTACTTACATAAGCGGTGAGACAAAGCGCAAAACCGCTATCGCCAAAGTTTTGAAAAGTCCGTTCTTTTGCGGCTTTTCGGGGTGGTCGCAGTCGTTGAAGGTGCGTTCAAAGTCCTCCTTCAGGTCGCCGATCAGCTTTTTGTCGTCGCTTATGACCGCGTTTTCAAACTGCTGATAGAACGAGCGCATATCGAAGTTGACCGTGCCTACAACGGCGCAGCTTTCGCTGGTAATCAGCTTGCTGTGCACGAACGAATCCTTCATATAGTAAATTTTTACTCCGTATTTTATAAGCCTTTCCGCGTTGTCGCGGG
>JBJEUZ010000120.1:0-10098 GCA_051884095.1 Candidatus Coproplasma sp. | reverse complement strand
TCCGACATCTGGGAAGATAAGTTCAAATCGCTTACCGTTGCTCCTCCTCAGTGGATGAGCGACCCTCTGGATACGTACATATCCTTCGTTGTAATCAACCGCGCCATCCGCGTTTCAACCACGCATATGGTTGCAAATATGTCGCGTCCCTCGTCCTCGGGGCTCAGCGGCGGCGGTGGCGGATTCGGAGGATTCAGCGGCGGTGGCGGCGGCTTTGCCGGCGGCGGTCACGGCGGCGGCGGATTCGGAGGAAGATAAGGCGCGATTAAAACGCGGCTTTTTCGTCAGATTTCATGCGTTATCTTTTTACGGAAAGCTATGAAAATTTTCACACTTGATTTAACTTTAAAAAAATAATAAAAAGTTCAGCCGCAGCTGCGATATCGCAGCTGCGGCGTTCGTTTAATTTTACTTATCAAATCGGCGGATAATCCACCGCGCAGAGGGAATTATTCCGCACCCTCTACAAGAAAGTTTATCTTGGTAGAAATGCCTTCAAGAAGTTTGATTTCCACCTCGAAATTACCGAGCGATTTGATGGGGTTGGCAAGAGCAATCTTCTTTTTGTCGACCTCGTAGCCTGCCTCTTTAAGCGCGTCGGAGATATTTGCGGCGGTCACCGAGCCGAACAGCTTTCCGCCCTGCCCTACCTTTATGACCGTCTTGAAAGTCTTGCCTTTAAGCTCCTTTGCAAGAGCCTGCATTGCCTTAATTTCCTCCTGTTTATGGAAGTCGGCAGCGGCTTTCTTCTGCTTGAGTTCGTTTATTTTAGTCGACGTTGCCGCCTCCGCAAGTCCCTTCTTTATCAGGAAATTGCGGGCATAGCCCTCGTTTACGTCAATCAGGTCGCCTTTTTTACCCTGTCCCTTTACGTCCTGCAATAGTATTACCTGCATCTGATTTCTCCTTTGAGCGGCACAGCGCCGCACTTTTATATATTTTAACCCGTTAGCGGCGATTTGTCAATAGTGCGCCGCATAATTGCGCGCGTTTGGAGCAAAATAGATTTATCGGGCATAGCCGTAGACGCAATAAAGCGCGCGTATGCTTAACCCGTCTTTAGGAGGTTTTATGGAAAATATAAACTTTGGTATCGCTTGCGACGTAGACAAGTGCAAGCATAATCACAACGGCTGCAACTGCACGCTTGACAAAATTCAGGTAGGCTGCACCTGCGACGCCGAACACTGCACCTGCTGCAGAAGCTACGAGGACTGACGTTAAAAAATGACAGGTCGGGCAATTTGCCCGACCTGTCGGTTTTTATTGCGTTTTATGTAAAATACTGCGCCGACCGCCGTTAAATTATTCGACGGTAGGAACAAGCCAGTCGCGCAGAGGTATATTTTTGACAAATTCAAGCTCCGCGATAAAGTTCTGACTGTAAAGGCACTTTGCAAATACCGATTTATCCATATATGCGCCGAATACCGCAAGCGCTTCGATATCGTGTATCTGATACAGTATTCCGCCTACGAACATAAGGATACCGAAAATTATAACAAAGAGCACCAGCGCGCCGAAAGCTCCGTCAACCACTCTGGCAACCTTGCTGTCCTTTATTCTCTCGATGATTCGGGGAATGAACACGCCGATTATTATTATAGGAATGAGCAGAAGCAGGAACTGACCCAACATTACGATAAGCTGCGCCAGAACTATCGGTTCCATCTGCATTGCGCTGAAAATCGCGCTGAGATTTTCTTCAACGCCCGTGAATACGCCCTCGTAAAGTTTACGCGCAAGGTCTATGTAAGGATTGACGTTGAAGGCGAGGTTATAGGAAAGGAATCCCGCTCCGCCTAAAAGTCCGAGCACGAGCAAAGTGCCGAGCGCGGAGAGCACGCCGCCCTTATACCCTATTCTCAGACACACGCACATTAAGGTTATGAATATCAAATCCAACGCGTAAACCGAGCCGAAGTCCGTCCAGAAGGGAACGTCTATCAGACCGCTGAAGGCGCCTTTGAGCGATTCCACCCACGCAAGATTTGCGCCCTCGGCAACGTATATCAGCGAATCCACGACGACGTACGTCATAGAGCAGAGAACCGCCATTATGATAATCGCGTTGATTGCCATAGTCAGTCCGCCGAAAACGCGGTCCACTACTCCCCAAGGTCCCTTCGATTCGCGGAATTTGTGCTTGGAGTACTTGCGGTAAGCCTTTTTATCCTTTCTGTCCAGAGCCATCAGAATCTGCTCTTCGTTTTCCTCGCGTTCGTCGTGCTGACGATAGTGCGACAGCTTTTGACTGTCCGACATAGCGTGGACTATGTAGCGCCTTACCCTTGTGAAAAGGAAGGTTAAAAGCAGCATTATTCCTAAAGCTACGCCAAGCGTTATCAAACCGCTATACGTATTGTCTGCAGGAATCCAGAGCGAACACAGGCGCGACAGAAGCATTGTTCCCAAGACAGTGCCGCCCCAGCACGAGAGCTTTGAATAGCCTTTAAACAATCCGACAACAAGAGCAAGCGCGGAAATAACCGACACTGCCGTGATGATAAATATATTCATATTGACCTCTAGCCGTTTATTTATTGAAATTATCTTTTAAGGTTACTATTTCAGAGAGAACCAAAGCGCCGTCACGGGTAAATTTTTTGTAATATCCCGTGCGCATCAGCTGAAAAGCCTTATCCTCCTCGCACTCCCCGATATACGGTTCGGCTTTGCCTAAGAAAATCTTTTCGCTGTCCTTATTCAGCCTTTCCGCGTAGTCCTGGTCGGGATACTGTTCGTCGGTCAGGAGCGGTTGATATCTTCTGAACTCCACGTCCTTGCCGTACTTTGCGTCTACCCAATGAATGACGCCCTTGGCCTTTATATCGCTCTTCACCTCGCTGCCGGAGCGGGTTTCAGGGAAATAGGTACATAAAATTTCTTTCACTTCGCCGTTGTCGTCCAAAACCACGTCGTCGCAGCGCACTATATACGCCGCCTTCAGGCGAACGTTTGCGCCCTTTGTAAGACGCTTGTATTTGGGAGGAGGCACCAGCGCAAAGTCGTCGCGGTCGATATACACCGTGCCGGAAAATTTAACCTTGCGCGTTTCGCCCTTGCCGTCGGCAGGGTTCTTGTCGAACACAAGCTCCTCTTCGCCCTCGTAGTTGGTTACGGTAAGTTTTACGGGGTTCAAAACCGCCATTGCGCGCTCGGCGGTAAGGTTCAGACAGTCGCGTATGCATTCGTCCAGCTGAGCGAGCTTAACCACCGAATACGCCTTAGCAACGCCCACGTCCGCGCAGAATTTTTTTAGCGCCTCTGGCGGGACTCCGCGATTTTTCAGTCCCATTAAAGTGGGCATACGGGGGTCGTCCCAGCCTCGCACGAAGCCTTCGTCGACAAGTTTTTTAAGGTAACGCTTTGACATAAGCGTATTGGTTATATTAAGACGGGCAAACTCTATCTGTCTGGGAACGGGAGCCTTAAAGCCCGCCTTTTCAATCACCCAATCGTAAAGCGGGCGATGATTTTCAAATTCGAGCGAGCACAGCGAGTGGGTTATTCCCTCTATCGCGTCGGATATGGGATGAGCGTAGTCGTACATAGGATAGATGCACCACTTGTCGCCCTGGCGGTAATGGGGAACGTGTGCTATGCGGTAAATTACGGGGTCGCGCATGTTGACGTTGGGCGAAGCCATATCGATCTTTGCGCGCAATACCTTTGCGCCGTCGGGATATTTGCCGTCGCGCATTTCGCGGAACAGGCGCAGATTCTCTTCCACAGACCTGTCGCGATAGGGCGAATTTTTACCCGGTTCGGTAAGCGTGCCCCGCGTTGCCGTTATTTCGTCGGCAGACAAATCGCATACGTACGCGTTGCCTTCCATAATATATTTTTCGGCTATTTCGTACAATTTGTCGTAATAGTCCGAAGCGAAAACCAATTTGTCGTATTCAAAGCCCATCCACTTTACGGCGTCTACGATGGAGTTTACGTACTCGTAATCTTCCTTTGCTGGATTCGTATCGTCCATTCTGAGGTTGAGCTTGCCGTGATACTTTTCTTTGACGCCGAAATTTATGCACAGAGCCTTTACGTGTCCTATATGAAGATAGCCGTTGGGTTCGGGCGGAAAGCGCACGCAGATCTCGTTGTTTACGCTTTCAAACTTGCCTGCCGCAAGCTCTTCGTTGATATATTGTTCAATAAAATTAGTAGCCTCGGGTAATAACATAAATTAAAACTCCACGCGTGGCAATCTTGTAAACTCCACGTCGATTATCTATTATATATCGAATATTTCGTCCTCGTCTTTCTTCGACGGTTTTTTATGACAAACCTGTTATGTTGCCGTCGGCGTCGACGTCAATCTTTTCCGCGCAGGGTACCTTGCCTAAACCGGGCATAAGCATTATATTGCCTGCAACTGCAACTATAAAGCCCGCGCCGCCCTTATAAATTATGTCCCTGACTGTTATCTTAAAACCTGTGGGACGAGCGAGTTTGGTTGCGTCGTCGGACAGCGAATACTGCGTCTTTGCGATTATTACGGGCAAGCCCTTTATACCCTTGCGCTCGATTTCGTCAATCTTTTTAACGGCTTCCGGCAAAAACTCCGCGCCGTCGCCGCCGTAAACGTTTTTAACGATATCTTCGATTTTGGTCTTAATATCATCGTTCAAATCGTACGAATAGGTAAGCTCGCTCTTTGTATCGCACGCTTCGCATACGGCTTTAGCAAGCTCTTCGCCGCCTTCGCCGCCCTTTAAGAACACGTCGGTGAACACCGCCTTTGCGCCCGCTTCCGCGCACGCGTCAAGCACCGTGTCTATCTCCGCCTGAGTATCGGTGAAGAAGCGGTTCATTGCAACCACTACGGGCTTGGAATATACGTTTTTGATATTTTCAACGTGCTTTAAAAGGTTGGGCAGTCCCGCCTTTAACGCAGCGATATTTTCGGTTGAAAGGTCGGTCTTGTCCGCGCCGCCGTGGAGCTTTAACGCCTTTACGGTCGCTACGATTACGACGCAGTCGGGCTGAATACCCGCAATGCGGCACTTTGTGTCGAGGAATTTTTCCGCGCCGAGGTCGGCGCCGAAGCCGGCTTCGGTTACGGTATAGTCCGCAAGCGTCATTGCGGTGTAGGTTGCGCGGATAGAATTGCAGCCGTGCGCAATGTTTGCGAACGGTCCGCCGTGAACAATCGCGGGAGTACCTTCAAGAGTCTGCACAAGGTTGGGCTTTATGGCGTCCTTTAAAAGGGTAGCCATAGCGCCGTGAGCATTGAGCTGACGGGCATACACGTAATCGCCGTTGCCGTTTACGCCAACGATTATATTGCCCAGGCGTTCCTTTAAGTCGGCTAGGTTGCGGGCAAGGCATAAGATTGCCATAACCTCGCTTGCGGCGGTTATTTCAAAGCCTTCCTTTCTTTCGTAGCTTTGACAGCCCTTCATATTCCCCGCCTGAGTAGACAGAGTTATATCGCGCAGAGCTCTGTCGTTCATATCCATACAGCGGCGGAAATAGACCTCTTTGATATCCAGCGCGTTTCCGCGGAAGATGTGATTGTCTATCATTGCGCAGAGTAGGTTGTTTGCCGAAGTTATTGCGTGCAAATCGCCCGTGAAGTGCAGGTTGATATCAGCCATGGGCACAACCTGCGCATAGCCGCCTCCCGCGGCGCCGCCCTTAATGCCGAACACGGGTCCGAGCGAAGGCTCGCGCAGGGCAAGGCAGACCTTTTTGCCTATCCTTGCCATACCGTCGGCAAGACCGATGGATACGGTAGTTTTACCCTCGCCGCTGGCTGTGGGATTTATCGCCGTAACCAGCACTAGCCTGGATTTGGGATTTACCTCTTTTACGTTGATTTTCGCCTTGTATTTTCCGTAGAGTTCGAGGTCGTCCTCGGACAAGGAAAGTTTTTTTGCAATCTCCCTTATATCCTGCATTTTACAGTTCTCGGCTATTTCGATGTCGCTAAGCATTTTGCTCCCCCGATAATTTATTAAAGTATTTGCATAATTATATCACACATCATTCAAAAAAGTACATAGATTTACACAGCTTTTTGAAAAATAAATGAAAATTTTAATATAATATATATTAACCTTTCGGTCAAAAGATAAAACAGACATTCCCGAACGCATTTTGCTTGACTTGCGCAAAACGATTTTATAAAATACAGTTAATATTTTAAGTGCGCATTGTTGCCAAGTGCGCCAAAGGAGAATTTATGGCTGATAAAAAGAGAGCGGTAACGCAGGAAAAACTTGTCGCCCTTTGCAAGAACAGGGGATTCATCTTCCCCGGAAGCGAAATTTACGGCGGACTTGCCAACACGTGGGACTACGGTCCTCTGGGCGTTGAACTTAAAAACAACGTAAAGAAAGCGTGGTGGAAAAAATTCGTCACCGAAAACCCCTACAACACGGGCGTGGACTGCGCCATTTTAATGAACACCCGAACCTGGAAGGCTTCGGGACACCTGGGCGGATTTTCCGACCCCCTTATGGATTGCAGAAACTGCAAGACCCGTCACCGCGCGGATAACCTTGTGGAAGCATACGTTGCAAAGCACAACCTTGACGTTAAGGTTGAAGGCATGGACAACGACGCTCTGGAGAGCTTTATCACCGAAAACAAGATAGTTTGCCCCGTATGCGGCAAGAGCGATTTTACCCCCATCCGCAAGTTCAACCTGATGTTCAAGACCCATCAGGGCGTCACCGAGGACAGCGTAAACACCGTATATCTCCGCCCCGAAACCGCGCAGGGCATATTCGTAAACTTCAAAAACGTTCAGCGCTCGGCGCGTATGCGCGTGCCATTCGGCATTGGTCAGATAGGCAAGTCGTTCCGCAACGAAATAACGCCCGGCAACTTCATCTTCCGCGTGCGCGAATTCGAGCAGATGGAGCTTGAATTTTTCTGCAAGCCCGGCACCGACCTGGAATGGTTCAACTACTGGAAAGATTATTGCAAAAACTTCCTGTTATCCCTCGGCATGAAGGAAGAAAATCTTAAGCTCCGCGACCACTCGCCCGAGGAGCTCTGCTTCTATTCAAAGGCGACCACCGACTTCGAATACAACTTTGCGTTCGGTTGGGGCGAGCTTTGGGGCGTTGCCGACAGAACGGACTACGACCTGACCCAGCACCAGACCGAGAGCGGCGAAAGCATGGAATATACCGACCCCGTCACCAACGAAAAGTACGTTCCCTACGTAATAGAGCCCTCTTTAGGCGTTGAAAGAATGATACTTGCGTACCTTACCGACGCTTACGACGAGGAAGTTCTGGACGAGGCGAAAAACGACGTAAGAACGGTTATGCACCTGCATCCCTTCCTTGCTCCCTACAAGGCGGCGATACTGCCCTTGCAGAAAAACCTTTCCGAAAAGGCGGACGAGGTCTACCGCGCGCTTGCAAAGAAATTTTCGGTAACCTACGACGTAACCGGCTCAATCGGAAAGCGCTACCGCCGTCAGGACGAGATAGGCACGCCTTTCTGCATCACGGTTGACTTCGATACGCTTGAAAATGAAACGGTTACAGTGCGCGATCGCGACAGCATGCAGCAGATTCGTCTGCCCATATCCGAGCTTGAAGCGTACATTGAAAAGTCGCTTGAATTTTGATTTCAAGACCGATTAAGACTAAAAAATAAGCGTTCGCCGCGGCATATGCCGCGGCGAACGTATTTTTTCGTACGATTTTTATTATTGTTTTCTTCCGAAAAGTTTACCCAATATGCCGTCCATAGACGAACCTTCCGCGCTCACTTTTTTGGTAGAGCCGTAAAAGTCGCGAAGTCCCGTGCAAGGATTTTCCGAAATAATCTCGCGTTCGATGGCAAATTCAAATATGCTGTCCACAACCTCGAAAAGACCGCTTCGGCTCTCTTCAGGCGACTTTTCAATCGTGTTGTACACGTCGCTTTCAGCTATATTTATTATGTACTTGCCCTTAAAGCCCTTGATTATGTAATCGTCTATCACGTCGTACAGTCCCTGCGCGCTTTCAGCGTTGATTTTTTTGAACGATTTATACCGTTTTGCCACCTGTAGTCTGACTAAATCGTTGGCGTTGAAATTTGCGCTCGCTTCCTTATTTTTAGACGCCGCAAGGATATCTACGTTCTCCTTCCAAAGACCCGCTACCCAACCGAAAGAAACCTTGCCGTTTACGGGTGAAATCAGCCACGTTGCAAATCTTTTGATTACGTTTGAAGCCGAGGGCAGCACCGAACATATAATGGTCACGATTGAAAATACCCTTGCCAGAATGTCGACGGCAAGCGCCTTGCCCTCTACGTCGCCTATCATTGCGGATATCACAAGCGACAGTACGCTCATAACAAGCGCGACTATTCTGATTATAAGGCGCATGACCTTTAAAAATTTGTTGTACTTTTCGGTCGTCTTTAAGGTTATATTCTTGCGATAGACTGTTTCGGCAACCAACAAAGTTATTATTACGGGGAAGTACAGCGCCATAACGGTGTAAACCGCGATATCCCAGCCAAGCGCAGTCCTTTCAAGCACTCCGCTAACGATAAAGTTGACGGCGGTAACGACGGCGGTTATAAGGCTGATAAAAATAAATATCATAGTCAGTCGCCTGTCGATATGCGGCTTATTGTCCTTGACCCGCGTAATCAGGTCGCTTACGTTTTCAACCAGACCCGACGCCATTTTTAAAGTGCCGTACTTGTTCTGAAACCAACCGAAAAATTTTTCGGTTGAGGAAGGAACGTAATCGCCGTTTGCCTTAGCTTCGGCCTTTGCGGCGGCAAGCTCCTGCTTTTGCTGCTTTTTCTTTGCAAAATGCTCCTTTATCTTTCCCATATCATACCTCTTTTATATGAGTTTTTCATACTCGGCGTAGAGTGCGTCGAGGGCGTTTTTAATACCTTCAAGCTCCGCCATAATCTGATTAATCTTGCGGAAGTCGGCGGTGACTTCGGGGTCGGAAAGGCGGGCGTTGAGCTCCTCTTCCTCGCGTTCGTTGCGGGATATTTCCGCTTCGATCTCCTTAATACGCGCATTTACGCGCGCCTCTTCGGCGCGTTCCCTCTTCGAGCGGTAGGAAGATTTTCTTTCCTCTTCGCGCTTTTCAAAAGCGGCAAGGCGTTCGCTCTCCGCGACAAGGCGGGCGGCGGCGTCCTTTTCCGCCTTGTAGCCCTCGTATCCCCCCGGATATACCGCAAGTTTTTTATTCTCTATCTCTAAAACCGTATCCGCCACGGCAGAGATGAAGTATCTGTCGTGCGAGACGAAAATAACCGTTCCGTCGAACGCGCACAGCGCTCTTTCAAGGCTCTCGCGCGCGGGCAAATCCAGGTGGTTGGTCGGTTCGTCCAAAACCAGCACGTTTCCGCACTCGTTCGAGAACACGCACAGCGCCAGCTTTGCCCTTTCGCCTCCGCTCAAATCGCATACCTTCTTCTGCATATCCTCGGCGTACAGTCCGCAACGCGCAAGCGAAGAACGCGCCTCGGTCTGGGAATAGGCTACGTGCCGTTCCCACAGTTCCTGCAATACGGTATTTTCAGGGTTAAGGTTGGCGTTTCCCTGGTCGTAGAGCGAAAATTTGACGTATCTGCCCACCTCTATAGCGGGGTCGCGACCCTCGCATATATGCTTTAACAGCGTGGACTTACCGGCGCCGTTTTCGCCCACTATGGCGATTTTTTGTCCGCGCAAGATTGAAAATTCTCCGTTTTCGACAAGCGTCTTTCCGCCTGCGGAAAGGTTTAAATTTTTGACCGTGAGCACCCTTTCGTAGGGCGGCTGAGTATAGGTAAAGCTGAACTCGGGCGGTTTGGGCGGAAGATAGGGTTTTTCTTTGATTTCCATTCTTTCAAGCTGCTTAACCCTGCTCTGCGCCGACTTTGCGGTCGTTGCGCGGACGATATTTTTATCGACGTAGGTCTGCAACTTTTCAATCTCTTCGCGCTGGCGTTCGTATTCCTTGAGCGCCAGAGCCACCCTTTCCGCCTTTAAAATCTTATACTTGGAATAGTTTCCGCTGAACGAGCTAAGTTTTTTATTCTCTATTTCAAGCGTCTTTGTAACCAGCTTGTCCAAAAAATATCTGTCGTGCGAAACGATAAATACCGCGCCCTTGAAGTCCTTTAAAT
>JBJEUZ010000119.1:0-2311 GCA_051884095.1 Candidatus Coproplasma sp. | reverse complement strand
CAGCTTTTATTCTCAAAGCGGAAAAATCATCAAAAATTTTGCCTATCCCGATTGTTATATTCCCCACGGCGGCGTAGAAGAACTGACCGAGTATTACGGCTTAACCGTAGAAAAAATCGTAGACTTCGTAAAGAGCTATGCGCGCAGATAAGTACTTGGCGGAAAAATTCGGTTCCCGTACCAAAGCGGCAAAGGCAATCAGCGAAGCTCGCGTCCTCGTAAACGGAAAAGCTATCGACGCCGCATACGATATCAGGGATAACGACCGTATTACAATTAAAGAAGCGGAAGAGAACTACGTTTCAAACGGAGGCTTCAAACTCGCAAAGGCTATAAGAGATTTCAATTACGATGTAAGAAATAAAGTGTTTGCAGACGTGGGCGCGAGTAACGGAGGGTTTACAGACTGTCTGTTTCAGAACGGAGCGCAGAAGGTTTACTGCATTGACGTCGGTGAAAGTCAGCTCGACCCTGCTCTGAGAGAAAATAACGTAAAAATTTACGATAATTTCAACGCGCGCAACTTGAATGCGCAAATGTTTGACGAGCCTTTGGACGGTGCAGTTGTAGATGTCAGCTTTATCTCGCTGACATACGTCTTAGGTCCTATAGCGGGAATTCTGAGGGATGGGAAGCATCTTATTGCGCTTGTAAAGCCTCAATTTGAATGTGAGAGCAAAAACGTCGGCAAAAACGGAATAGTAAAAGATCCCGCGATGCACAGGCGTATATTAAAAAAAATATACGACTTTGCCTACGGTTGCGGTTTGTCGGCAAAGAACCTTACAAATGCGCCTTTGCATGTAGGTAAAAATAAGGAATACCTGTTTCTGTTTGAGAAGAACGGGAACAAAACTGAATTTTCTGCATTAATTAAGTACGTTAAATTATAAATATTTAGCGTACTTTTCTTGCATATTTGTATATTACATGGTATAATTATTCATATGAAGGTGGGAATTTATTATAATAAGAATTATCTATCGGATAATCTTGTTTATATTGAAAAAATTTCTAAGGCATTTAAAGCTCGAAATATTCAATGTATTACCGTCGGTACGTTCAACGATTTAAACGGGCTTGACCTGTTAATGGTACTTGGCGGCGACGGTACAATCCTTATGGTTGCGTCGGAATGTGCCAAGCGGAACGTGAAAATTATCGGAATAAACTACGGACATATGGGTTTTTTAGCTGAATTTGAACCTGATAAGCTGGATTCGGCTATCGAGCTGGTATGTTCAGGCAATTTTAAGACCGAAAAACGCAGTATGCTTAAAATCGAATATGCGAACAAGACGCATTATGCCTTAAACGACCTGGTTATTCAGCGCAGCACTTCAGGCAACGCCTTTTCCAACACGATTAACCTTCTTGCAGAAATCGACGGTTCGACTGTGGATAATTATACAGCCGACGGACTTATCGTCAGCACGCCAACAGGCTCAACAGCATATTCTTTGGCGGCAGGCGGGTCTGTTCTCACGCCTGATATAGCGGCGTTTATAATGACGCCAATATGCGCCCATTCGCTTCATTCCCGTCCTGTGGTTTTTAGCGACAGCTCTACACTTAAAATCAGGCAGGTTGACAGGCGAAGCGTTTTAAATATAATCGTAGACGGGGTAGCTGTCGATTCGCTGTACGACTTCGACGTAATAAGTGTTTCCAAGGCTGAATATGCCGTTGAATTTATTACTTCTTCCGAGCACGACTTTTTCAATAAATTATTAATAAAATTAAGCATTTGGAGTAAATAATATGCACAGAAATGCAAGACAAGCCACAATATTAGATATTATATCCAAAAAGGACATTGAAACTCAGGAAGAGCTTTGCGCTGAACTAAATAAGCTGAATTTCAACGTTACGCAGGCAACTATTTCAAGAGATATCAAGGACTTAAAGCTGTATAAAGTTGCTGGAACAACCAAAAAGTATAAGTATGCTTACATCGAAGGAGAGGGCGATGTCGTAAACAACAAGATGCGCAACCTCTTCCGCGAATGCGTGCAGAGTATAAACTATGCCAACAATATTATAGTCATTAAGACTATGCGCGGCAACGGCTCAACCGCCGGAGCTTTTATAGATTCTTTACAATATCCCGAAGTTATAGGAACCGTTGCAGGCGACGATACGGTACTCATTGTTACGGACGGAAATCAGGATACGCCGTTAATTGTTGAAAGATTGAAAGATTTTATTAGGTAAAATGCTAAAAAGCCTTTTTATTAAAAATATTGCGCTCATTGACTGCGCTGAAATAGAATTTGAAAACGGACTCAACGTATTATCGGGTGAAACCGGT
>JBJEUZ010000118.1:0-10246 GCA_051884095.1 Candidatus Coproplasma sp. | reverse complement strand
AATCTATAAACGAAACGCCGCCGTGGTCGCGTATGTTTTCTACCCAACCCGCAAGACGAATTTGCTGTCCAACAAGTTCTTCGCCGACCTCTTCGGCTGTCTTTGTGCGGTAAATTTCTGCCATAATATCTCCTTAACCACGGGCGTACAAATAAAATAAGCGCACGCCCTACGAAATAAAATATATTTCTTAGGACGAACGCTTTAACCGTTCGCGGTGCCACCTAAGTTATTGCCCTGAGGCAATCACTCTGCGGAATTCAATCAAATTCCCGCCCGTAACGCAGGCCTGCGGCGCACCCTACTCGCTTTCGCTTTGGGGCGGCGGCTCGGAAGTGTTTTTGGGGTAAACTCTTTCTGCGGGGCTTTCACCTTATCTCCGCTCTCTGTAAGCGAAATTTTACCTTACTCCTCTTCGTCTTTGCCTTTTAAAAATTCAATTATACTGTGATTATATTAAATTTATTCGCGTTTGTCAAACAATAATATATATTTATGCAAAATTTATTAATTATTTTAACCTGTGCGTCCGCCGATTTGCTTTAGCGGCTGAGCCTACGCGAAAAAATTAACTCTTTTTGTTTTTGCTTTTACGAATTTCTTCAACCGTCTTTTCGTAGCCGATATTTTTGGGAACGTAGTACACTTTGTCCTTTAAGGCGTCGGGCAGATACTGCTGTTCAACGTATCCGTTGGGAAAGTTGTGCGGATATTTGTATTGCTTTGCCTGCGCCTTGCCCTCCTTCCCGTCGTAGGAGTGGTCGCGAAGATACGCGGGCACGCCGTCGTCGTCGCGCACGTTGCGCGCGTCGCTCTGAGCGGAGTGGAAGGCCTCTACAACAGAATTGGATTTGGGCGCCTCGCACACGTACACGATGGCGTTGGAAAGGGGAATTAAACCTTCGGGATAGCCGATTTTTTCCAGCGCGTACATTGCCGAGGTCGCTATCGTCAGGGCGCGCGGGTCTGCCATGCCCACGTCCTCGGAGGAGTGAACCACCAGCCGCCTTGCAACCAGCATGGGGTCGCAACCGCCCTCGATTAAGCGCATTGCATAGTACAGCGCGGCGTTGGAATCGCTGCCGCGAAGGGACTTGCAGAACGCAGAAAGATAGTCGTAATAGTCGTCCTGATTGTAGGAGAGCGCCTTCTTCTGAATGGACTGCTCCGCGTCGGAAAGTTTTACGCGTATTCTGCCGTCCGCCTCGGGCGGGGTGGTGAGCACTGCAAGCTCAAGCGCGTTGTACGCCGTGCGCAAATCGCCGCCCGCAGTGCGGGCAATGTGTTCTATCGCCTCGGCGCAGACTTCGGCGTTATATTCGCCCAAGCCGCGCTTTTTATCGGAAAGCGCCCTATAAAGCGCACCCGATATGTCCGCTTCGGACAGCCTTTTAAACTCGAACACGCGACAGCGCGACACTATTGCGGGAGTCATCGAAGCGTAGGGATTTTCGGTTGTGGAGCCGATAAAGATTACCGTACCCTTCTCTATCGCGGGCAGGAGCGAATCGGACTGAGTCTTGTTGAAGCGGTGGCACTCGTCAAGCATGAGATATGTTCGCTTGCCGTACAGCTTAAGGTTATCTTCCGCCTGCTGAACCGCCTTCTTTACGTCGGCGACGCCCGCCTGAACCGCGTTTAGCTTTATAAATTCGCCGTGAGTGGTCTGGGCGATGATGTTGGCAAGAGTGGTCTTGCCCGTGCCGGGAGGTCCGTAAAATATGCAGCTGCCCAACCTGTCCAAAGAGATTGCGCGACGAAGAAGCGAGCCTTCGGCAACTATGTGCCTCTGACCGACGAAATCGTTGAGATTGTTTGCGCGCATGCGCTCGGCAAGCGGCTTTGCAGCCTCCTCGTTGCCGTTGAAATCGAATAAATCCATCAATCGCTCTCCAGAAGCGCTTTTATTTCTTCAACGTGTTCCTTAGAATACGCGTAGCCCTGCGTATACGCCTGTTCCACGTCCTTTACGTTGTACTGGTTGAGCCCCTTCATTTCGGGCGCAAGCCATAAATCGTAACAGTCTTTATTTAAAATCCTGAGCATCTGGTTCTGGTTGTAGTCCATTATGTCGAATACGCGCAGGACGTTCATAATGATATTTGGCACCTTTTCAACGCTTTCGCCCGTGTTTGCAAGCACGTCGAACGCCACTACCACGTCCGCGCCCATTTCCTTAACCTGCCTTACGGGCACTCGGCACAGAACGCCGCCGTCGCATAAGAGCATTCCGTCCAGCTCGACCGGACGAAAGATTGTGGGAATTGCGCTGGACGCGCGCACCGCGCTCGCGACCGAGCCGCTGTTTAACGTGACCTGTCTGCCGCTGCGCAAATCGGTTGCAACGCAGGCAAATGGAATATTAAGATTGTCGAAAGTTACGTCGCCGATATAGTTTAACAACAGCTTTTGAATTTTGTTGCCGCGCAGAAGTCCGAGCTTTGTTATGGGAGCTGCGGAAATATCCATAATGTCCGTAGATTTTAAACTTAGCGCAACCTCTGCCATCCTGTCCACCGGCATACCCTTTGAATAGCAAGCCCCAACTACCGAGCCCATAGAACAGCCGGATATAAAGTCGGGCTTTATACCCTCCTCTTCAAGCGCCTTCAAAAATCCTATATGCGCGGCGCCGCGCGCGCCGCCGCTACCCAGGGCGACGCCCAATTTTTTACTCATAAAAACACCTTGATATAAATAATTATGTACTATGAAACTAAGAATTACTCTGCTATCCGCCGCGCTGGTCTTCTTTGCCGCGGCGTTCATTGCCCGACCAGAAAGGTACGTTCCCGTATGCTTTGAAGGCATTGCGCTGTGGGCGGAATGCGTGTTGCCGTCGCTGTTTCCGTTTATGGTAATCACGCTGATACTTGTAAAGACGGGAGCCGCCCAGGCCGCCTCCAGACCGTTTGCACGCGCCGCGGGCATATTCGGTCTGCCGCCCGTTGCGTCCGCCGTCTTTTTGATGAGCGTATGTTCGGGGTATCCTGCGGGGAGCAGGATTGTGTGCGAATACTGCGAATGCGGAGCGCTGAACGCAGGCGACGCCAAAAAGATGGCGGCGCTGTGTTCAACTTCGGGTCCGCTATTCATTATAGGCAGCGTAGGTTATAAAATGTTCGCCGATAAGCGCGTGGGGCTGATTATATATGCCGCGCACGTCGTTTCGGTTGCGATTATCGGAGCGGGGTACTGCCTTTTATGCAAGCGCGATTATTCGCCGCGCGGCAATATGCAGAATTTTAAGGGAAATATTTTATACGACAGCTTTTATTCCGCCGTAATTTCCGTGATTGTCGCAGGGGGATTCATCTGCTTTTTTTATACCCTTTCCGCGGTGATTGCAGACGTAAAGCTGTTGTACCCGCTTGAATTTGCGCTTAATCTTATATTCGGTGAAGGCGCCGCGGGCGCGGTTTGCCTGGGGCTGTGCGAAGCTACGGGCGGTTGCGCCGCCCTTGCGGCTTGCCTTTCGCCATACGCCCTGCCGCTGGCGGGATTTTTGATAACCTTCGGCGGTATTTCCATTATCGCCCAGCAGCTGTGCTACCTGACCAGGTGCGGCGTTAAGTGCGGAGGGTTCATTGCCGTTAAATTTTTGCAGGGGCTTTTGTGCTTTTTACTGCTTTTGCCCCTATCAATAACAGCCTAAGAGCTTTACGGATTGCGATTTATCCTTAATCTCTTTTAGAGCGCTCTTTACGTCGGGCGAGGCGTAGTCCGCCTCCATTTCGATAAAGAAACGGTATTCGCCGGGCTTGTCCTTGATGGGGCGACTCTCTATTTTAGTCATATTCAGTGAGTGCGCGCACAGCACCGACAGGAGAGACACTAAGGCGCCCGGCTCGTGACGGCAGGTTATTGAAAAATATATTTTTCCGCTGTGTCCTATTTCGGTCAGAGTGCGTTTTTTAACGAGAAGAAACTGCGTGAAATTTGCAGGCTCGTCGGAGATGCAATGCGGCGAAAGCTCGTAACCGTCCGCCGCGCAATGGCTGCCGACTATGCCCGCGTCGCGCTCGGTCTTAATCATCTTTAAACTGCCCGACGTGGAATCTGTGGGCACGCGGCGCGCATCGGGAAAGTTTGCCGTAAGATACTTGGCGCACTGCCCCAACGCCTGAACGTGAGAATAGATCGAGGTGATTTTGCTCTTGTCCGCACCCTTTAAGGTTGCAAGACGGTGGTCTATCTTCACCGTGGTTTCGGCAACGGCAAGCACGCCTTCGGTCTCCTCCAGAAGGTCGATATTCTGCATAACGCCGCCGTTTATCGAATTTTCTATGGGCAGAATTATGCCGTCCGCCCCACCGCAAAGCAGCGCCTCCATCAGCGCGTAAAAGGTGGGATATTCTTTAAGGTTTGCGCCGTTGCATAGCTTTTGCGCCGCAAGCTGGGAATAGCTTCCGTCCGGTCCGAGATAGCCGATTGTCTCCATTTTTTACACCTTGTCCGCGATATCGCACAGCAGACGCTCGGTATCGCACCAGCCCAGACAGGGGTCGGTTATGGACTTGCCGTATACCTTGTCCTCGGACTGGTTGCCCTCCTCGATAAAACTTTCAATCATAAAGCCCTTTACGTTCTTTTTAAAGTCGGAATCGTAAAGTCTGTTCTGCATTACCTCTTCGCAGATTCTTATCTGCTGTTTGAACTTTTTGCCGCTGTTGGAGTGATTTGCGTCGATTATAATCGCAGGGTTTTTGAGACCGGACTTTGCGTAGCCGTCGATTACCTGCATTACGGTTTCGTAATGGAAATTGGGAATATCGTTGCCGTAGCCGTCCACCGCCCCGCGCAAGATTGCGTGAGCTAAGGGATTGCCGCTTGTTTTAACCTGCCAGCCGTTGAGCTTGAATACCTGACCCGACTGTGCGGCATAGATGGAATTCAACAGCACTAAAATACTGCCGCCCATGGGATTTTTTACGCCGACGGGCACGTCGACGCCGCTGGAAGTTAAGCGGTGAAGCTGATTTTCGCTGCTCCTTGCGCCTACGGCGACGTATGACAACAGGTCGTCAAGATACGCATAATTGGCGGGATAGAGCATCTCGTCCGCGGCGGAAAGTCCGCTTGCGTCGATGGCGCGGATATTCAGATCGCGTATGGCGTATATGCCCTTCAAAATATCCTCGCCCTTGGTGGGGTCGGGTTGGGAGAACATTCCCTTATAGCCCACGCCCTTCGTGCGCGGCTTGTTGGTATAGATACGGGGAACGAGCACCAGCTTGTCCTTTACCTTTTCGTTGAGCTTGCCCAGGCGTTCGACGTAGTCCAATACGGGCTTTTCGGCGTGCGCCGAGCAGGGTCCGACAATTATTAAAAGTTTGTCGGTCTGACCGGTGATGACTTCGGCAATCTGCCTATCGCGCTCTCTTTTAATTTCGGCAAGCCGATCGGGAAGGGGCATTGCCTCCTTAATTTCTTCGGGTTCGGGAATTTTTACCTGTTTTTCAAACATCTTTCTCCTCCAACAGCGCACAGATATCGTCTGCTATCATTTCGGGCAGAAGCGCGCGGTATTCCTTTTTAAAATGCAGAGAATTTCTGACGAGAGTCGAGCTGACGTGCAGATTTTCCTGACTTGACGGGATATATATCGTAATTATATCGTTTTTAAGTTTTTTACTTGCAAAAAAGTTGCGGGTTTCGTATTCGAAATCAATCGTGTCGCGCACGCCGCGCACGTAAAAGGGAGTGCCTTCGCGTTCCAACAGGTCTACCGCCGCGCCGTTGAAGCTGATAACTTCAACCGCTGGGTTTTGCGCAAACAGCTTTTTAAGGAGGTTTACCCTCTCTTCAACCGTCAGGAGCGAACTCTTTTGCGGATTTTCAAGCACGGCTACTATCACCTTGTCGAAAATTTCAGAGCTGTTGCGCACGACTTCTTCGTGCCCGACGGTGGGCGGGTCGAACGAGCCCGCAAACACTGCTTTTTTCATACTTTGTCCTCCGTACAGGGAGTAAAGAAGGTAAGGTAAGTTTTGCCGTACTTTCTTCGGTCTGTTATTTCAAGCCCCTCTATTTCGCCTTCGAACAGTCTGTCGCGCTCGTAAATTGCAACTCCGCCGCTGTTTAACAGCTTGCGCGAAGAAATTTCTTTGAGCGCGGGATAGCCGAACTCCGCCGCATACGGCGGGTCGATAAAGATTAAATCGAATTTCTTGCGCGAAGATTGAAGAAAGTTGAGATAGTCGCCCGCAGTTATAAAATAACTGTCTTCGCCCTTCAATTTTGCAAGGTTCTTTTTTAAAACCGTCAGCGAGGACGCCGAAACGTCGTTGAAATTGACCTCCGCCGCCCCGCGCGAAAGACACTCTATGCCCAGGTTTCCGCTTCCGCAGAACAAATCGAGCACGACCGCGCCCGCGATTTTGCCGTAGATTATGTTGAAAAGGCTCTCTTTTACTCTGTCGGCCGTGGGACGAATTTCCTCGCCCTTGAACTGAACGAGGTTGAGACCCCTGTATTTTCCGCTGATTATTCTCATTTTTTACGCTTTTTATCTTTGGCTCTTTTGCCCTCTTCGGCTGCCTGGGCCTCCAACTCCTTCTTTTTGCCGAGCACGTAGCCGACCAGGTGGGCGGCAACGGGAATGACAAGGAACAGGAAATCAAGCGCCTGAGGCGCGCCCGTAAGATATATTGGATAGTACGCCCAGCCGCAGGCATACTGCAACATAAACGTAGTGAACATATTTGTGCAACACAAGTCTATAATCTGGAAGATTATAAAGGGAACGCAGGTTATAAATGGAATGACCAGACCCTTCCACAGCGCGTATTCGCCGGTGGCGTACAGCACGCGCTTGTCCGAGGAATTCAAGCTGCGCTTGGATGCGTTCAGCACGGTCTTGCGGTATGCCGTAGCGCCGTTCTGCCTGCCGAAAATCACGTACGCGGCAAGCAGCATCAAATCGCCGCCGATAACCGCTATCAACTGTATTGCAAGGTCCTCCGACGCGCCGAACATTATAATAGTGGAACTGAACACGCACATTACGATGAACGGAAAAGCCGCGCCGATGAGCAAGTCCTTGATTTCCCATAATATTTTTTGGCGTTTTTCCGCCGTACTAAGATTTGACAAAGTCGTAAATCCCCCTTTCGCAAATAAAATAACTAAGCGGAACGTCCCACTCGCTCTCTTCAAATTCGTCTGTCAGCTGAAAGGCGTAGCCTATACCGACTACGGGCGAAGTGCGCTCCTTTAAAAATCTGTCGTAATACCCGCCGCCGTAGCCCAGGCGGAATCCGCGGCTGTTTACCGCAAGCAGGGGCGCGATTATTAAATCGAAATCGCCAGAATAGCTTTCGCCCATGGGCTCGGCAATGCCTAATTTGTTCACAACCATCGAAGAACTGTCGCCCGCGTACCGCACTGCAACCATATCGTTGCCCTCGACGCGCGGCAGGTATACCTCTTTCCCGCGCGACAAAAGCTCTTGAATAATAGCGTGAGTGTCCGCTTCGGAGCCGAAGCTGTAATATATAAAATACTTCTGCTTATCCCCGAAGGCGGCAAAAATACAGTCGGCTATTGCGCCGTCGGCAACCTCTCTTCTGGAATATTGAAAATATTTGCGTTTGATTTTGTACTTATAGCGAAGGTCTTCTCTCATAAATTCTTTCGCTCCTGCGCGTGACCGTACAGAGCGCCTCGTAGGAAATAGTGTCCGCCCTTTTCGCGTACTCGTCCGCGTCGTCGAACACGCACAGCAACTTCTCGCCCCTGACGCTTAAAAACGCGTCCATGCACAGCGTCTTTTCGCCTAGCGGGACCCCCCGCCGGAAGCCGTCGGCATAGCCAAGACGGTAGGTGAAAAGGCTGCAATACTTTTTGTCCGCAAGGTTGTAGCCCACTCCGTCGCCCGTAGGCAGGGTTGTCTGTGCCCTGCGGGCGTAAACCTTGAGCGCGGGCGTCAGCCCCTTATCGGAAAAGCCCTCGGGAGCATACCCGTACAGCGCGATTCCGCAGCGCGCGCCGTCAAAGAGGTACTTCCCTCCCCTTAAAATTCCCGCAGTCGCCGCAAGGTGCGCAACCGCACGCGGCGCATATGCTTTAACCTTTTTTACGGCTGAGGAGAAGAGTTTGTACTGCTTTTCGCACTCGATTTGATTTTCCGCGGCGAACAGATGGGAATAGACGCCCTTGATTTTATCGACGTTGAGACGGCTCAAAACCCTTTCCAGCCCGTCGACGTTACAGCCGTAACGGTTCATGCCCGTATTTATCTTTATATGGCAATCCAGCCCTTGCGAAAGGGCGGCGCTTTCTTCGCCGCAGACAGTGGCGGATAGACCGTACAGCTTACACCGCTCGGCGTCGTCGGTATCTAAAAGGGGCGCAAGCACCAGAATGGGTTTGGATATGCCTGAAATCCGTAGTTCCGCACCCTCGTCGCAGATGGCGACGCAGAAGCCGTCGACCAAATCTTCTATTTCGCGCGCGACTTCGGGCGCGCCGTGTCCGTATGCGTCCGCCTTTACGACGGCGTAGAACTTTCTGTTACCCAAAAGACCCTTTACGTAGGTTGCGTTCCGGCGTATTGCCGTAAGATTGATAACCGACAGCGTTTTTTGCATACTGACATAATATGCCGCGCCGTAAAAAAGTGCTTATACGGATTATCATTTTACCATAAGCGCCCCGCTTTTGCAATAAGATTTTGAATTTTTAACCCTTTACAGGGTAAATTTTATGTGATAAAATGGGATTATGGAACTTAAAGACGGAATTTTGCGGCAACTTGAAGAGCGCCGCGGCGAATACGTTTCGGGCGAAAGCCTTTCTTCGATGGCGGGCGTTTCGCGGCAGGCGGTGTGGAAAGCCGTAAAAAAACTGACTGCGGAAGGATACGTTATACATTCTTCAACCAACAGGGGATATATGCTGGACGGCAAGTGCGACCTCTTGTCCGCCTCAGTAATTTCGGCGGCGACGGGTGCCGCCGTGGAGTGCTACGACTGCGTTCCCACCACCAACGCCGTAGCTCTGAAAAAATTCTGCGAGGACGGGGAATGTATTGTCGTGAGCGACGGACAGAGCGACGGAAAAACAAAGGACGGCGGCAATTTCTATTCGCCGCGCGGCAAGGGCGTGTATTTTTCGATAGCCATGCACTTAAATATTCCGATTGAAAGGACGGACGAGCTGCGCGCGCTATGCGGAAGCGCGGTTGCGGAAGTGATTGAACTAACCTGTAAAAAGCGTGCAGACACGGTGCGGCTGGACGAAATTTATATCGACGGAAAGAAGGTTGCGGGAATACTGACCGAGTGCATACTCAATTCCGCGACGAAAATTATCCATAGCGCGGTGATTGGCGTGGGAATATACACGAGTGAAACCTGCTTTGCGGACGCAGGGTACGCTTCGGTCTTTCCCGATGAGACGCGCAATAAAATGATTGCGGAAATTTATTTAAAAATAAAAAAGGCTCTGTCGTAACCGCTCTTCCCATAGGGATTTTAATTGAATATATTATTAAACCCGACTTTTGATAAGTCGAGTTTTCTTTTGCTCACGTAAACAACTTGAGTTATACAATTGTTTTTGATATAATAAACTCAACGATAAATTAGAAATTGTGGAGATAGCTATGAAAACACTATATTTAATCGGCGGAGCGATGGGCGTTGGTAAAACGACAGTAAGTCAACAGTTAAAAAAGGATTTGAATAACAGTGTTTTTCTTGACGGCGATTGGTGTTGGGATGCCAACCCCTTTCAGGTGACCGAGGAAACAAAGACAATGGTAGTCCAAAATATTTGCTATTTACTGAATAGTTTTCTACACTGTTCTGTTTATGAAAATGTCATTTTTTGTTGGGTAATGCACGAACAATCTATTATTGACAGCATAATAAAAGAACTTGATACAGAAAATTGCAAGATCAAAAAGATCTCTCTGATCGTTGACAAAATTAACTTGTTAAACAGATTAAATGCAGATATTGCAAGCGGTATCCGTACGGCTGATATTATTGACAAAAGTGTTGCAAGAATCCCTCTGTATCAGGCACTTGATACAATAAAAATTGACACAAGCAACAAAACCGTTCATGAAATCGTGGACGAGATAATGGCTCTTTGATCCCGATAAATTACAATTTATCGGGCTGTTGTGTTTTGTGGAAAATATTTTCAAAGTGTAGGCTCACTATACTTTGCAAGCAAAGTCGTGTGTTTTTGCAACGCAAAAAGTAAAGGATAGCGAATTTTCGCTATCCTTTTATGT
>JBJEUZ010000117.1:0-2339 GCA_051884095.1 Candidatus Coproplasma sp. | reverse complement strand
ACCGGTTCGGGCAAGTCCGTCATTCTCGATTCAATCAATTTCGTTCTGGGTTCTAAAGCAGATAAGAACATGATTCGCTACGGTGAAAACGAAGCGAGCGTCAAGGCTGAATTTTGCGTTGATTGCGACAGTCTTGCGGCGAAGGCTATTGACGCGCTAGATATCGAGTGCGACGGGGAAATTATTATAACCCGCAGATATAACGTTGACGGTAAGGGCAGCATCAAGATTAACGGCAACACGGTTACCGCATCTATGCTTAAATCGGTAACTGCACATCTGGTTGACGTACACGGTCAGAGCGAGCATTTCTTTTTGCTCAACGAAGCAAATCAGCTTAAAGTCGTTGACGAACTGTGCGGAAATTCAATTATAGCAATAAAATCCGACCTGTCAAAGCTGATTTTAGAGAAAAGAGAGATAAAGTCCGAAATTAACTCCTTGGGAGGCGACGAACATGAGAGGGCGCGCAAGCTCGATTTATTGTCGTACCAGATTAGCGAAATAGAGGCGGCAGAGGTTAAAGAGGGTGAATACGAGCAGCTTAAGTCCAGACAAAACATCATCAACAACGTAGAAAAGATTTTAAACGCCTTAAATGCAGTTAAGAGTATATTCAGCGACGACGGCGGATGCACAGATTTGATTTCAATGGCTCAGCGCCACGTTTCTTCGGTTTCCGACGTTGACGAAGAATATGAAAATATTTATACAAGACTTGAAAACCTGAATGCTGAAGCCGAGGACATCAGCGAAACGGTTTCAGATTTGGCCGACGAACTAAATTTTGACGGAAACGAAGCTCAATTAATTGACGAAAGACTTACGCTTCTTAAAAATCTGAGAAAAAAATACGGCTCGGACGAGGGCGAAATTATTCAATTCCTAAATAATGCCAAAGCAGAATACGACAGACTTTCCGACTGCGAAGAAACTATTGCTAAGTGTCGGAAAAAACTTAAGGAAACAGACGGAAAAATTTACGCTCTTTGTAAAAAACTGACCGGAATTCGCAAGGATTGCTCTGGAAGTTTTTGTAAAAACGTTGAAAATCAGCTTAAAAGTTTAAACATTCCCAATGCAAGTTTTTCTGTGCAATTTAATGATTATGATGAATCTTCAGCCAATCTGAATTGCGAAGACGGTTCGGACGAAGTATCGTTTATGTTCTCAGCCAACAAGGGAGAACCGTTAAAACCCTTAAACAAGGTAATATCCGGAGGCGAAATGAGCAGGTTTATGCTTGCCATTAAAACTCAACTTAAGGGAATTAACGGGATTTCTACTTACATATTTGACGAAATTGACGCTGGCATAAGCGGCTTAACTGCTCGCGCCGTAGCAGAAAAATTTATCGACATAAGCAAAAATACTCAAATTCTTGCAGTTTCGCACCTGCCTCAGGTCTGTGCGGCAAGCGACGCTCAATTCCTTATCTATAAGATTGAGGAAGCCGACAAAACGGTTACAAAGGTTAAAAAACTATCCAATAGCGAAAAGATTGACGAAGTATTAAGACTAACAGGAGGTAACCGTTCTGAAGCTGCAGTAAGTCATGCAAAAGAACTTATAGCGCAGTTCCACGACAATTAAAATTTTTAATTTACTCGGCGGATTCACCGCCGAGTTTTTTCGTATAGAAAACATTGATTAGCGCAGAATAATTGTATGCTTTACAATAAAAAATTCAGAAAAGCGCTTTTGGTGTTTCTGACAATAATCATAAGCTGTTTTGCATACTCGCCGATTTATGCCTCAACCAATGATAGAGAGCTTTATTTGGGCGGGTTTGCTGCAGGCTTTGTGCTGAATACAACCACCGTGGAAGTCGTTGGTTTATGCGAAGTTCTGACGTCGGACGGTGTGGTTTGTCCTGCAAGACAATCAGGGATACGCGCAGGCGACGTAATTGAAAAATTGAACGATATGGAAATTAACAGCATAGGCGACTTGAATCTGGCTTTAAATCAGGACTACAAAAGCTATTGCATCACCGTAATGCGTGCTGAAGGAGAGCAAAGCATGCAGATAGAGCCGGCAATAGATAAGGCAACAGGTCAGAAAAAGCTGGGTATTTTAGTAAAAGACAGCGTAAACGGAATAGGTACCGTGACTTTCGTAGATAAAAAATCGAAGAAATTCGGCTCATTGGGACACCCCGTTACCGACAGCAACAAAAATATGATGCAGATTAACGGCGGAACAATTTACAGTTGCCTGATATACGGAATAAAAAAGGGCGTAAGGGGAAACCCAGGCGAACTGAAAGGCACGATAGAAAGCAATTATCTGACGGGTGTGGTAACCAAAAACTGCGCGTGCGGAATATTCGGTGAGCT
>JBJEUZ010000116.1:0-2345 GCA_051884095.1 Candidatus Coproplasma sp. | reverse complement strand
AATTCCGTTGGTGCGGTTAATACTGATATTAACAAACTCGCCGACCAAATTTTTATCGCTTTCAAAATAGCCCATTCTGCCGTATTCGTCTCGGCCGAGATAGAGTTTCTTTTTATCGTCGTATCCTTCGCAAAGTATTTCAATCTTCTGCCCTACGTATTGAGAGGTCTGTTCGCGCGTAAGCGAATTTACAAGCTCTATGAGCTCCATTATACGCTCTTTGGACACCTCTTCGGGTATCTGATTGTCCATAGTTGCCGCCTTTGTGCCTTCGCGCCTTGAATACACGAAGGTAAACGCGGAAGAATAACCGACATCTTTGACCAGCTTTAAAGTGTCTTTAAAGTCTTGGTCGGTCTCTCCGGGGAAGCCGACTATTAAATCGGTTGTAATGGCGCAATCGGGAATATATTTTCTCAGAATTTCCACCTTCTTTAGATAGTCTGCCGAAGTGTAGCGCCTGTTCATAGCCCTTAAAATTCTGTCGGAACCGCTCTGAACGGGAAGGTGCAGATTATGACAGATATTACGATTGTCCGCCATTACGCGCGCAAGCTCTTCTGAAAAATCTTTGGGGTGACTGGTCATAAATCTTAAACGGAATTTACCGTCGATTTGCGCAATTTTTTCAAGTAGTTGAGGAAAGAGCAAATCTTCTCCGCCGTTGCCGTAGGAATTTACGTTTTGACCAAGAAGCGTGATTTCCCTATATCCGTCGGCGACAAGCGCGTTTACTTCGGCAATTATATTTTCCGACTTTCTGCTTCTCTCCCTTCCGCGAACGTAGGGAACAATGCAATACGAACAGAAATTATTGCAGCCGTACATAATATTCACCCACGCATTGGGGTAACTTGTTCTTAACGGTCTGTCATCCTCGCAAATTTCGCCTTCGCAATCATAAATTTCAATTACAGCTTTTTTCTGAGACTGTTTTTTAAGGATGTATTCCTTAAGTTTATTTGCATTGTGCGTGCCGAAAATGACGTCGACGTAGGGGAACTTTTCGTGTAGATTTTCTGCCTTGTTCATCTGCTGAGGCAGACAGCCGCCTACCGCTATAATCATATCCTTTTTAGCTGCCTTTAGCTTTTTGAGCATACCTATATTGCCGAAAGCATGATTTTCGGCATTTTCCCTGATACAGCAAGTGTTAAAAACTACTATATCCGCCTCTTCGGGGCTTGAACAGCTCTTATACCCGAGCTCGCTTAAAATGCCCGCAATCTTTTCAGATTCGTGCACGTTCATCTGACATCCGTACGTTACGATATTATAGAATTTGTCCATATGACACAATTATATAATTTTTAAAAGATTTTTTCAATTAATTTGCAAACAAATAATGATTTTTATGAATACTAATTTCAATGAAAAAGGTCTTAAAAATTTTAGCAGTAATAGCGCTTGTCGCATCGGGTCTATTAATATGTGCCACAGGAACATACTTTGCAATTACCGCAGGAACGGAGCTTGACGAAAGCAAACTGATCGATTACGGCAGAAGCATCGCCGTCTATGACTGCGAAGGACAAAAAATAGAAAGTGCCTCGGTAAACGGCAAACGTAACAGCGTCAGTATAGAAGAACTAAACCAAGATACCGTAAACGCCTTCATCGCTTCGGAGGACAGAAATTTTTACAATCATAACGGACTCAACTATAAGCGAATGCTTAAAGCGCTGTATAAAAACATCACCTCCTTTTCCTTTAAGGAGGGCGCTTCGACCATCAGCCAACAACTGATTAAAAATACACATCTTTATAACGATAAGACGATTGCGCGCAAACTTAAAGAGATAAAACTGACCGGAAAACTTGAAAAAAAATATAGTAAAGAGGACATTCTTGAGATGTACCTAAACACAATCTACTTCGGGCACAACTGCTACGGACTTCAGAATGCGGCCAATTTCTACTTCGGGAAGGACGCTGAGCAGCTGAATCTGGAGGAAAGCGCTACGCTTGTCGGGCTTTTAACCTCCCCCAACAACTATTCCCCGTTCAGAAATCCCGAAAAGAGTCTTGCACGAAGAAACACTGTTCTCAAAAATATGTTTGACTGCGGGTTTATTGATGAAAACAGATACGTAAACGCCGTTTCTACGCCCATAAACGCACAAAAGTCGATCGCTTTGCAAAGATACGGAGATTATCTTTCGCGCGTGTTCGACGAGCTAGAAGAGATTGATACGGGTAATAACGACGATTTTTCAGGCTGCAAAATTTATACTTATATGAATAAAACAATTCAGGATGCCGTAGAGAACCTGGAGTTTGAGAAGGACGGCGCGGCTATCGTTACCGACAGAACGGGCGTAAACGCATACAAATCGACGATTAAC